>DAOTCE010000025.1 GCA_035452965.1 Candidatus Paceibacterota bacterium
CGTCCGGTGGTGTGGGAGGACGGTGAGGTTCTAACCCTCACCTCCTACCCGATTTGGACTTGCTGTATTCCGAGCCGCCGGCGGAGATCCACCAGCAGGGCGGGTCCCAGGTGCTCCCGCTCGAAGAGCTCTTTCGCGCGCTATAGACGTGGGAAACCTGCGCTGGAGCGGAGGCGATGCTCCAGGCGAGGAGTCCAAGTGCGAATAGCGAAGTTTTGAGGGTAAGCGGGGGCCATTCTGTTTTCATAGTGGAGCAACGCAATGATGGATTTCAGGGTTATAGCCATGTGTTTGCGGGCAACCGAAGTCCAGCATGGCCGGCCGCGGATTGCTCCCGCACTGTTGCACGGCGAGGGATCTTAGGCCGCCGCAGCCACGGCACAAGGAATTTCTGAGCGAAGTTGAGGCCGTGGGCCGCGTGGCTGCGACGAGGCTTC
Organism: Candidatus Paceibacterota bacterium; assembly: GCA_035452965.1. Taxonomy (NCBI): domain Bacteria; kingdom Bacillati; phylum Minisyncoccota; species Minisyncoccota bacterium. The sequence goes on from DAOTCE010000025.1 coordinate 438, forward strand.
GGGCAGATGGCCGGAAGCTCGGGGAAGGGGAGGGCGCGCTGGCGATGGGGGATGATGCCAGGAGACAAGAAGGGCCGGGTCTGGCGACCCGGCCCTTTGAATTGGCTTCGTTAGCGAAGCTGCGGGTTAGTTGCTACGAATGGTGTAGAACTCGTTGTCGCCCGCCGGCGTGAAGATAAAGCTTCCCGGCGTGTCGGACTGGTCGGTGCCGACCGCAGTCCAACTATCCTTCCCAGGGGTCGGGATGGTGGCGGACTTGAGCAGGGTGAACGACGCGCCGCCGCCACCGGTGTAGCTGATGGTGACGGTGCCGTCGCCGTTCTTAACGATGCCAATGATGGTGACCGCCGCCTTCGGGTTGGCAACGACTGTCACCGAGCTAGGGCTGGAGGTCTCCCTCGAGCTTTCGTTATACACCACCTTGGCGGTGACGGAATGATTGCCAGCCGGCGCCGCCCACGAGTAGGAGTAGGGCGCGGTGGTATCCGTATTCAGCAAGGTTGTGCCGTTGTAGAACTCGACTGCTTTCACAATGCCGTTGTTGGCCGTGACGGCAGCCGACAGCGGGACCGGATCGGGCAGCGTGACGTTGGCCGGCGCGGTGATGGCAACGGCGGGCGGTGTCCAGGTGGCCAGGTTGGCGTACAACTGCTGGGGCGGAATAAGGCTGGTGGGAATAGACCCGCCATTGTTGGCCCAGTAGAGTTTCGCCGTGGCGGACCCGTTACTCTCGAAGAACTCCAGCAGAATGTCATGCTTGCTGGTGTTGAGAGCGACGGGGGTCGCCACGCTGGAGCTGGCGTACCTGTTAGTCCAGGCGTCAATGACCAGCACATTGTCAATCCAGAGCCGGCAGCCATCGCCGGTGTAGACGGAGAACGTGTAGGTGTCGGCGACGAGAGGCTGGACCTGTCCGTACCAGCGGACGCCGAAGTAATCGGCATTGACTCCCGGTGCGGGCGAGGCGCCGAGCCACTCGAAGTTGACCTCGAGGTCCTTGCGGTTGTTAGCAGGCGTGCCGGCCCAGGACGGGTTGTTGGCGAAGTCCCCGCCGATGGCTGGATTCCAGGACGCCAGGTTGAAGTAGTTGCCGCGGAGACCGTCGCCGGTGCCAATGACCACTTCGCCGGAGACAACCAGCAACGAGACAATGCTGCTGGTGGTGGAGCCGTAGCTGCCCTGGACGATCACGCGGTAGTTAGCGGTGTCGGTCGTTTGAGCACTGGTAATGGACTCGCTGAGGCACGGGGCGGTCGTCTGGGCAAACCAAGTCGGCTCGCCGGCGACGTATTTCTCCCACGTGTAGTATTGGATGGCGTCACCGCCCGCCGGGGCGTTGGTGGCGCCGACGCAGATGTTGGCCGGCTGGCCGGCCTGGACGACCGTGCTGACCGGCTGGTTGGTGATGATGGGCACCGCGGGGGCGAGGTGCAGCATGACGGGAGTCGCGCTAAAGGTGCACGTGCCGTCGCTGATGGTCACGGTGTAGGGGCCATCCGTTTCCTGGTCGGGCAGACCGGTCTTGGTGTAAGTCCGGGTTTGGACGCCTATGGCGCTGCCCTGGTAGTACCACTCATAGGTGTAGGTTCCACTGCCTTCCACATCGGCTCCCAGCGTGACATCGCCAAATCGGTAGAGCGGAGTCGTGTTGGTGATGCCTTTAATGGAGCCGTTGAACTTGTGGGCTTCCTCAACGAACGGAGGCAGGACCAGCACGCTCATGGTGACGGCCTGGGTGGTGCTCACCTGCGGATAGATCAGCGGGGCCTTGTTCATGAGGAGCCGCGCCCAGCGGATATTGGCATTATCCACGAACTGCCATTGCACACGCAGCGAGTTGGTTCCCAGGTAGGCTTCGTTTTGGGAGATCGCGGCGGACATGGGCGAGCTGAGGAAGTAGCCCGAGGGCGGGGTCGCCGTGGCGTTGGCGTTGGCGAAGTTGACATTGGGCGTGCCGTTATCGTAGCCCTCGAAGTCGGCGAGGATATTGGTCCCCTGCACGATCGAGTCAATGTAGATGTCGTAAGGGCCGCTGTCGAGGTCGGCGCCGTCTATGCCAATGGCGATGGATTCCAGCACGGCAAACGGGTGCGTTTCGTCATAGTCGAGGTTGCCGAGCCAGGCGCGGCATGGGTCAGTCTGCCAGTTGAAAGATATGGTTTGCCAGCAGCCGTTGGGGGTGAGTTCCCAGCCGCCGACAGGGGCGGTGGCGGAGAGGTTGCCGGCCGTCTGATCGGCCTTAACCCAGTAGAGGGTGTCGGTTCCGGGGCTGGGGGTGGCTGTGCCGATGGGGCCGGCGAGGTTAAGATTCTTCTGACAGCCGAGCGAGATGACCATTTTGGGACCACCGCTGCCGACGCCCGGGCCGGAGGGCGGTTGCGTGCCCTGGCAGGGGATTCCCTCCGGGTTGAGCACGAGCTGTGAGGCGGTGATGAGCTGGCCTCTTTGGAGCAGGACGCCGGGGTTCAGGGCCACCACCACGCGCGCGTCGGCGCCCGAGGGAGAGAAGCCGGCGGCGTTATTCGTGCTGGCGATGACGGTGTTTTGGTTGGCATAAACCGTGATGTTGGTGGCGGTGAGCTTGATGCCCGTAACGGTCACGTAATTGCTGCCGTCGGCCAGCGGGCCGGTGATGCCGGGCTGAGTCGCAACGCCCGCGCACGGTTCAATGCGTTGGAAGCGCACTTCGTCAAAGTAGGTGCGGCCAGTACCGCCAGCCACGCGCTCGAACCTGATTCGGGGATTCGCCACAGTGTTACTGATGATGGCGACAGGGTACCACTGGTTCAAGTAAGGCTGTGCGAGGTAAGGCGTGTCAATTTGTGTTTGGGCGACGCCGTTGGTGTCATAGAGGGTGCAGCCACTGACAGCGGTGACTCGCACAACGAGGTCCGCGGGGCAAGAGCCGGTGGTGCCCTTGGTCACATAGACCCTATAGCCCGGGTTGTTGTCGGTGGCCAGCGCGCTTGGGTTACCCGCAGTAGGTTGGACTTCCCAATTGGCGTTGGCGGCGGTGGTATAGATGGACTTACGCGGGGCGACGCCGGCGGGCTGCGCCGTTGAGTAGGTTGAGGAAGTTGTGGCTGCGCTAGCGCACGAAGGCGGACAGCTTCTCAGAGTGCCTCCTAGGTCTGTGGTGGCGGTAATGACGACATCTTCGGCGTGGAGTGACACGGCGCCGAAGGCGAGCAAAGCCAGGACTGCGAGGAGCAGGCCGAGCAGTGGAGGGGATTTGGTTTTATGCATAGGAGTTGGTACTGTTTTGTTTTTCATGTTTGCGATTAAAGAGTCGGGTGACTCATACGACTTTGGCCATTTTGAGTAGAACGGCGTCTGGGGTCAACACTTTTCTTTGGGGGGGGGTCACATATCAATGTGAAGGTTTTGCGGGAGAATTGCGCTTGTTTGGGTGGGCAAGGGAGACATGGGTCGCTGTGTGGTTGTTACGATCATGGCTCCGAAGTGCTGGCACCCCTCCGGGGTGCGTTGCGTTCGTGCGTCGCTCCGGTGGTCGGCACCCTTCGCCCCGGCCGACCACCGGCTACCTTCTGCCAACCCTGCGGGTTGGCTTCCGGTGGTGGGGTACGGGCAAAGTGTCCGAACTCCAACGAGCTTCCGAGCCGCCCTGGAGTCTGGCAGTGCTGGGTTGGTCAACCCGAAGGGTTGCCAGAGGGTAGCCGGAGGTCGCCGGGGATTTGGAGGCCGGCGACCTCCGGGTAACGGCGCAGCAAGAGTCCCGTACCCCGGGAGGGGTGCCAGACTCGTCGCCGCGGAGCCTGATCGCGATTGGCGTTGTCACAAAGAACCGAACTGGCACCCCTTCGGGGTGCGCGACCATCCGATGCGCTTTCCCGGTGGTCGGCCCCCCTTTGGCCCGGCCGACCACCGGCTACCTTCTACCAACCCTGCGGGTTGGCCTCCGTCGGTGAGTTCCGGGCAAAGTGGCCAAACTCTAACGGGCTTCCGAGCCTGCCCTGGAGTCTGGCAGTGCTGGGTAAGTCAACCCGAAGGGTTGCCAGAGGGTAGCCGGAGGTTGCCGGGGATTTGGGGGCCGGCGACCTCCGGGTAACGGCGCAGCAAGAGTCCCGCACCCCGGGAGGGGTGCCAGACTCTTCTCTGCCGGCCTACGGCTCGCGGAAAGGTTGGCCGGAGCGGTAGAGGTCAAGGCGGCGTTGGAAGCGGTCAGCGAGGTTGGTCTGCTCTTGCGTCGTGGCCAGGCCACAGACCTTCTGCTGGGTGGCGACCGCATCGGGAAACCGACCTGCCTCCGCGTAGGCCGCCGCGAGTGTGGAGAGGAACCAGAGGTTGGTTGAAGCGGTCAACTGGCAGGCGCGTTCGGCCAAAGTTACGGCTTTGACCCCGTCCCGCAATTCCGCGCTGGGCTGGGTGGCGAGCAGCCAGGCCAGGTTGTTGAGGACTTCGGGCCAGTCGGGCGCATGGCGGAGGGCGGCCTCGTATTCCGAGCGGGCTTCGCGGAAACGGTTCTGGCTCTTGCAGATCGCGGCCAGCACCTGGTGCGCGTCGGGGCTGCCGGGTTGCAGGCGCAACGCCTCGGTCACCTGGGCTTCGGCCTCCGCGAATCGCCTCAGGCCGGCGAGGGCTTTGCCCAGGCCGAGCCGGAGCGCGGGCGAGTTTGGCGCCGTCTTTAAGCCCGCCTGGTAGTGGGCCGCGGCGGATTCGAGTTTGCCTTGGAGGAACAGAGCGTTGGCCACCACAAGATGGGTTTCCGCCGAGTTGGAGCTGAGGCAGAGCGCAGCCAGGCCGCGTTCCACGGCCGGCTGCAGCCTCCCTTGCGCCAGCAGCAGGCGCGCCAGGTCGCTGTGCGCCTGGAATCGGTCGGGTTGGAGGCGGATGGCTTCAAGGTAGTGAGCGATGGCATCGTCCGCCCGGCCCTGGCTGGCGAGGGCTGCCGCCAGGTTGGAGTGAATTTCGGGATCCCGGGGCCGGCGTTGGAGGGCCTTTTGGAACCAGTCGGCAGCGGCGGCGAAGTCACCTTCGTTGAACGCGAGTTTGGCTATATTGGAATAGGGGTGAGCGAAGTCCGGTTTGAGTGTTATGGCGGCGGCGAATTCGGCGCGGGCTGGTTCTCGTTTGCCCTGTTCGGCCAGCGCGTCGCCCAGGTTGTCGTGCGCCACATAGTTGCCGGTGGTTACCGCCAGGGAGTGCCGGAACAGGGTCTCGCTGTCCTTCCAGTAGCCGGCCTGCATGCGGGCCAGACCGAGGCACAAGGCCACCACAGCCACGCCTGCCGCTGTCAGGGCGGTTGGGCCCAGCCGCCAGCGGCTCAACGAATCCGCCAGCAGCCAGGTCACCAGCACAAACAAGCCGATCAGCGGGATATAGGTGTAGCGATCAGCCATGGCCTGGGGTCCGACCTGCACCAAACCGATCACCGGCAGCAGGGTTGCCAGAAACCAGCACCAGCCCACCGCGACGTAAGGCCGGCTGCGGGCCCACCGCAATGCCAACACGGTTATCCCCACCAGCGCCAACAGCGCTAACAGGACAAGGGCCAGCGGCCAGCCTCCCGGATATGGATAGGGCAGGGCCAGGTGGCTGGGCCAGAACAGCTTGCCCATATACCGAAGGCAGGCCACCAGCGCATTGGAGAGTCGCGGCCAAAGCGGCAGGGATTCGACCGACAGCAGTGCCTGGCCCTGCTTCTGGGCCAGCACGGTGATGAGACTCGAGAGGGCGGCGAGGGCGAGGAAGGGCAGTTTCTCCAAGACCAGGCGGGGGAGAGGCTGGCGGCTGGAGGCTGGAGGCTGGAGTTGGAGGCGGTGGAGGGGCCAGTAGTCGAGGAGGAGCAGAAGGAAGGGGAGCGTGACCAGCATCGGCTTGCTCATCAGGCTCAGGGCGAAGAGGCAGAGGGAGAGGAGGTAGTTGAGCCAGGCTGGAGGCTGGAGGCTGGAGGCCGGAGGCTGGAGGTTAGGGGGTGAGGTGGTGCGTGGTGCGTGGTGCGTGGCGGGGAGACCCGCGACCCTGGGCCCGGGAGACTCGCTGCGCAGTGGTGACGCCGTAGAGGGTTGGACCCCAGACTTCCGAGCGTAGGCGGCATACGCCCAGATTGCCAGCAGACCGAAGAAGGTGCTGAGCACGTCCTTGCGCTCGGATACCCAGGCGACGGATTCCACGTGCAGCGGATGCAGCGCAAAGAGCGCCGCGACAAAGGCGCTACGCCACCGAGCTCCGGCCATTGTTTCGAACAGCAGGAACAGCAGAAGGGTGTTCGCGGCATGGAAGATCAGGTTCATCAGGTGATGGGGGCCGGGGTGTGGCCCGAAGATCTGCACGTCGAGCATGTGGGAGAGCCAGGTCAGCGGATGCCAGTTGGCCGAATGGGCTGTTGTGAACGCCCAGACGATCCCGGGCCAGGTCACACCCGACAGGACGTAGTTGTTCTGGGTGACATAGTCCGGGTCGTCGAAATTAATGAAGGCAAAGCGTGTCACCGGCCAATACACGGCGACCGTGACCGCCAGCAAGCCGAGGCAAATCCACAGCCTGGTTCGCCGATGAGTGACTTCAAGGTCGGTGACAAGCATTCTCGAAAGAGCCTACTTCAACCGGCGGCGCGCCAGGGCCGCCTCCAAATTTGTGCGGGCGGGGTGGTACCGTGGGTTCAGACGGAGCGCGCTTTCGTATTGGGCAATCGCTTCGTCCCAATTACCTTGCCGAGCCGCCACTGAGCCGAGCCGGCAGCGGATCGCCACGTTGTCGGGAGTGACTTCCAGGATCTGCCTGAGCACGGCCGCAGCCACGTCCAGTCGTCCTTCGGCGCAGAGGGCTTCGGCCATATTCGCCAAAGGTTTAGCGAAGGCCGGCCGGAGGGTCAAGGCGCGCGAGAACTCGGCCAGGGCATCCGCCAGCCTTTCCTCGTTCATCAACGCCATCCCAAGGCCGGCGTGCGCCACGGCATTGTCGGCGGTCACCCGCAGCGTGTGCTCGAACAGAGTCACACTGTTGCTCCAGCAGCCGGCCTGAACTCTCGCCAGACCCGCGCACGCCAGAACCGCGGCTGAGCCTACCGTCGCCAGCGCGGTCCGGCCATGCCGCCGGCTCTTCAACCAGTCCGGCACGAGCCAGGCGAGCAGCACAAACAAGCCGATCGAAGGAACGTAGGTGTAACGGTCCGCCAAAGCCTGCGAACCAACCTGCACCAAACCGATCACCGGCACCAGCGTCCCCACGAACCAGAACCACCCCACGGTCAAGGCCGGCTGCCGGCGCACCCGCCACAAGGTGACGACGGACACGCCCACCAACACCAGCCCCGCGGCCAGCACTGCGACCATCGGCCAGGATTCCGGATACGGGTAGGGCAACGCCAAGTGGCTGGGCCAGACCATCTTGGCCAAATACCGAAGATAGGACACCAGCGCGTTGCCGATCCGCGCGCCGAGCGGCAGGGCATCCACTGTGAGGAGCGCATGGGCGGCTCGCTGGACCAGAATGGTGATCACGCTGGAAACGACGGACAACAGCAGAAACGGCAGCTTCTCGCCAAGAGTTGCGAGTCGAGCGTTTAGGGTGGAGGGTCGGAGGCGGTTGAGCGGCCAGTAGTCCAGGAGCAGCAAGAGGAACGGGAGCGTCACCAGCATGGGCTTGCTCATCAGACTGAGGGCGAACAGCAGCAGTGACAGGAGGTAGCAAGGCCAGCCTGGAGGTTGGAGGCCGGAGGCTGGAGGGGTGAGAGCAGAGGAAGGTGAGTGGGGAGTTGGAACCTTGAACCCTGAACGCTGAACGTTGAACCTTGAACCCTGACCGCCGGACTTTGGGCTTTGGGCTTTGGACCGCTGCACGTAGCGAACATATGCCCCGAGGGCGAGCAGGCCGAAGAAGGTGCTGAGCACATCCTTGCGCTCTGAGACCCAGGCGACTGATTCCACGTGCAGGGGATGCAAAGCAAAGAGCGCGGCGACAAAGGCGCTTTGCCATAGGGCGCGGGTCATCCGGTCGAAAAGCAGGAACACGAGGATGGTGTTGGCAGCATGGAACAGGAGGTTGACCAGGTGGTGCAGCCCGGGCGTGAGCCCGAAGAACTGAACATCGAGCATGTGGGACAGCCAGGTCAACGGGTGCCAGTTGCCGGCGTGGCCCGTTTGGAGCGCCCAAACCACCCCCGGCCAGGTCAATCCCTGCAGGACCGGCTGGTTTTCGATGACATAGTCCATGTCGTCGAAGGTGATGAAGTCGGCGCGCGTCACTGGCCAATAGACCGCAAAGGCGGCAGCCGCCAGAGCCAGGCAAATCCACAGTCGTGCTCGCAGGAAAGTGGCTTGATGGGTGAAGGGCATGGCCGGAGCGCGGCAGTTCAAGCCGGCGATGCCAAACCTCCGCGTGGGGGCCTAATCGTTGAGCGGCAGCCAAAGGGTGCTCGCGGGTTTGGGGCCGGCATGGGATTATCTGACGCGGGTCTCACTCAGATCCCGGAAAGGTTGTTGCGAACGGTACAGCTCGAGCCGGTATGGGGCGAACGGCGGCTGGCCGGTCAGATGATACGCCGCCGCCAGGTCACAAGCCAATTGCTGATAGCTGACGGCTTCGGTGAACATGCCAGCTTCGGCGTAGGCGGCGGCGAGGGTTGCCACATAAGTTGCGTTGGTGCTGCCGGTCAGATTGCAGGCGCGCGTGGCGAGTTCCACCGCCTGGGCGGCGTCCCGTAAGGCCGAGTTGGCATGGGTCGCGCGAATCCAGGCAAGGTGGTTGAGCCCATCCGCCCAGTCTGGGTCCAGGTCCAATGCAGCGGTGTATTCGTTGACCGCCTCGCCGGCCCGATTGGAGGCCGAGTAGATGGCCGCAAGGAGCTGATGCGGCTCGGCGTTGGCGGGTTGCAGGCGGGCCACTTCCTTGAGTTGAGATTCGGCTTCCTGGAGTTTGTTCTGGCTTACGAGTGCCTTGGCCAGGTTCAACCGGGCGTCGAGATTTCCCGGATCAAGCTTCGCGGCGGTGGCGTAATGAGACGCGGCGTCGGCGAATTTTTCCTGGAGGAACAATGCGTTGCCGGCGTTGAAGTGGGCCTGGGGGAAGTCCGGTTTGAGGCGCAGGGCGGCCAAGGCATGAGGGAGCGCAGCCGCGGGGTTGCCCTGGGCGAGGAAAAGGCTGGACAGGTTGTTATGGGCCGGCGCCAGGTTGGGATCGAGGCGCAGCGCCTCAGAGTATTCAGCCATGGCTTCAGTGACTCGTTGCTGATCCGTCAAGGCAACCGCCAGGTTATAATGGGCCGTGGCGTCCTGAGGGCGCGACCGGACCGCTTGCTGATACAGTCGCAAAGAGGCCTCGGAGGTGGTGTTCGTGCTCAGGCGGCTGGCCAGCGAGTTCAGCACCGGAAGGTAGCCTGGGTTGATCTTGACCGCTTCGGCGAACTGAGCCTCGGCTTCCGACAGGCGGCCGCTGGCGGCCAGTTCTTCGCCCAGTTTGCCGTGCGCGAGGAAATTGTCCTTCGTCACAGCGAGCGCGTGCCGGAACAACGTCTCCGTGTTCTGCCAGTGCGCGAGCTGCCGTCGGCTGAGGCCGGCGGACAGCAGCAGGAGAATGACGGCGCCAAATGCGAGCATCCTGGCCGGGCGCGGCCCCCGGCGGGACCATTCGGCCGCCGTCCAGACCAAGCCGAGGAACAGGCCCACCAGCGGGAGGTAGGCGAAGCGGTCCGCCAGGGCTTGCGCGCCGGCCTGGATCAGCCCGATGGTCGGCACCAGCAAGCCCGTGAACCAGAACCAGCCAACGAAGAGATAGGGACGGCTTCGCGCGGTTCGGACCACCAGCGCCGTCAGCGCCAGCAGCAGCAGGCCGGAAGCGGCGACAGTCCAGAGGGGCCAGGCGGCCGGGAACGGGTAGAAGACTGCGAGCTTCGCCGGCCAGAGCGCGTTTCCCAGATAACGAGCATAGGATACCAGGGCGTTTTCGAGACGAAATCCCAGCGACGGACCGGAGCCCGGATCCAGCATCCCCAGGCCGCGATGGGCTTGAACCGTAATCACGCACGAAGCAGCCGCCAACAGTAGAAAGGGGAGCTTTTCGAGGACCAAACGGCGGATCGGGGCGCGGGGTAGTGGAACCTGGGCGTGCTGGAAATTGGGGAAGCCCCGGCGGTTAAGGGGCCAGTAGTCGAGCAGCAGCAACGCGAAGGGCAGCGCCACGAGCATCGGCTTGCTCATCAGGCTCAGGGCGAAGAGGCAGAGCGAGAGAAGATAGAGGATGGAGAATGGAAGATAGGAGGTGGAAGGGCCGGGCGAAAACCTCAAACCTTGAGCCTTGAACTCCGAATTTCGAGCGTCGGATTTCGGATTTGGCGGCGACTTCTGGCCCTGGTTCCTGGACCTTGTCACATAAGCCGCATAGGCCCAGATCGCCAGCAGTCCGAAAAGGGTGGCCAGCAGATTCTTCCGTTCGGCCACCCAGGCGACGGTGTCCACTTGCAGCGGGTGGAGGGCGAAGAGCCCCGCCAGCACTGCGCACCGCCAGAAGGCTCCGGTCATCCGCAGGAACACGAGGAAAAGCAGCGTGGTGTTGAGCAGGTGGAACAACACGTTCATGAGATGATGGCCGGCGGGTTTGAGGCCGAACACCTGGCAATCCACCATGTGCGAAATCCAGGTCAGCGGATGCCAGTAGGTCCGCTCTCCGTGGAGTCGGCCGAAGGCCCAATTCACTCCCGCCCAGCTCAGTCCTTTGGAGACGTGTTGGTTTTCAGTGACATAGGAAAGGTCGTCATAATTGATGAATGCGTGGCGGCTGACCGGCCAGTAGACCGCAACGATGGCAGCCGCCAGCGCCAGGCAGAGCCACGGTTTCGCCGACATGGAATTGACTTTACGGACGGTGGTACGCATGTCCAGAACGATACACTTCAAGCCGCTGGCGGAGCGACTCGGCCTGAGCGGTATGGCCTTGAGCGATCGCGAGGTCACAGACTTTTTGTTGCGTGCTCACCGCATCGGCAACTCTTCCAGCCTCGGCATAAGCGGCCGCCAGCGTGGATAGCATCGATAAATTGGTGCCCCGCGTCAACCGGCAGGCGCGCTCCGCGAGGGGAACGGCCTGAGCGCCGTTGCGCACCTGCGGATCAGAGTGGGTCGCGAGGAGCCAAGCCAGGTTGTTTTGCACTTCCGGCCATTCCGGATTCAAACGCAGGAGTTCCGCATACTCCCGGGCCTGCTCGCGGGGGCGGTTTTGAACGGAATACAGCGCCGCCAATACACGATGGGCTTCGATGCAGTCAGGCCTTAAACGCAGGACTTTGCGAAGGTGCGTTTCCGCTGTGTCGTGCTGCCCCAGGTCTTGAAGGACCTGTGCGCAGTTCAGATGTGCCTCCCAGAAATCCGGGCTGACGGCGGTAGCGGCCTGATAGTGGGCGACTGCTTGTGCCGGCTTGCCCAGAAGTGTCAGGGCTTTGGCTGCATTAAAATGCCCCATGGGCGAATTCGGATCGAGGCGGAGAGCCGCCAGACCGTGCGTCAATCCCACATCCGGTTTACCGCAAGCGATGAGATGCGCTGCCAAGTCATTCCGGGTGTCCAGGCAGTCGGGATCGATGGCAATAGCTGCCTCGAAGTGCCTCGTGGCGTCATTCGATTCGCCCTTTCTGGCCAGAATCCCGGCGAGCAGATAATGAGCGGGCGAGGTTTGCGGATTCTGCGCGAGGGTTCGCTCGAAGAAGGCGGCTGCTTCTTCGTCTTTTCCGGTCTTCACGAGAAGCCTGCCCATGTCTACGAGCGCCGGGAGGGCATCCGGGTGGATTTGCAGAGCGGTGGCAAGCTCGGCTCTGGCCTCGTCGTGCCTGCCTTGAGTCAACAGGCCAGAACCAAGCATGCTGTGGGCCAGGAAATTCCCGGAGGTGACTCGCAGCGCATGCCGGCAAAGCGCTTCGGTACTGCGCCAATGGCTGAGTTGGCGCAGGGTTGCCGTGAGGCAGGCGAGGAGAGCGATTGAACCCAGCACAGCAAGAATGGCTTGCCGACCGCGCCACCGATGTAGGAGTTCGGATGCCCCCCAGACAACGGCGCAAAACAGCCCTACCAGCGGAAGGTAACCGTAACGGTCTGCCATAGCTTGAGTGCCGGCCTGGACCAATCCAATTGTCGGCACCAATGTTCCCAGAAACCCAAACCAGCCTACAGCGCAAAAGGGCCGTCGGCGGACTGATATCAGCGCCACTACCGACAATGCTAACAAGAGCAGGCCTGCCGACAGTACTGCGCCAGTGCTCCAGTCCTGGCGATAGGGATAGAACATGGTCAGGGAGTGGGGCCAGAATGTCTTGCCCAGGTAGGAGAGATACGCCATCACCGCGTTGCTGATGCGTTCAAGCATTGGAAACTCCTCCGAAGAGCCAACCGCGCCTCCCCGGCGCTGGGCGATGAGGGTGACGGTGCACGAGAATGCCGACAGTGCGAAGTAGGGCAGTTTCTCAAGAACCAAGCGCAGTAATAGAGTGGAGGCAGGAGGAGTGTCGCGTGTTGCTTGTTGGGTGTTGAGTTGGAGGCGGTTGAGAGGCCAGTGATCGAACAATAGCAGAAGGAAGGGGAGTGTTACGAGCATCGGCTTGCTCATCAGGCTCAGGGCGAATGAGAGGAGGGAGAGAAGGTAGTAAGGCCAGGCTGGAGGCTGGAGGCTGGAGACTGCAGGCTGGAGGATAGGGGATGAGGTGGTGCGTGGTGCGTGGTGCGTGGCCGGGACTCCCGTGGTTTTGGAATTGGGAGTCTCGCCGCGTGCTGGCGACACTGCGGCGGGGTGGACCCCGCACTTCCGGGCGTAGGCGGCATACGTCCAGACTGCCAGCAGACCGAAGAAGGTGCTCAGGACATCTTTGCGTTCGGACACCCAGGCGACGGATTCGACATGGAGGGGGTGGAGGGCGAAGAGGGCGGCCACAAGCGCGCTGCGCCACAATGCTCCGGTCATTCCCTTGAGCAACAGGAAGAGCAAGAGCGCGTTGGCGGCGTGAATGCCAAGGCTGACGAGGTGGTGCGGCCCGGGTTTTAGTCCGAAAAGCTGCACGTCAAGCATGTGGGAGAGCCAGGTGAGCGGATGCCAGTTGGCGGCATGGTCCGTTGTGAAAGCCCAGAGCATGCCTGCCGGCGTCACCCCGCGACGAACGTGAGCATTCCGGGTGACATAGTCCGGATCGTCCAAGTTGATGAACCCGTGCTGTGTCACCGGCCAGTAGACCACGAAAGTCACGCCAACCAGCAAAGCGCAGACAAGAGCCGGTTGGAAATGTCGGTTTCCGCCCGCCATACTCAAGCGCAGTCATAATGCAAGGGCGACGGACCCTGCGCAAGAGGGGAAGGTCTCCTGCTGCTTCCCGCGGGAGCACTCTTCAGCGCATGATCCTGTGACGGCGCTGCCAAGCTGGCTTTGCAACGGAGGCCTATTACCCGAGAGCAATGAATGGGCAGCAATTGAGTCCGGGTGCTGATCACGGAGGCTCAGCGCGTATGCAAGAAGCTGCCGAAGGCGCGCGGGCATCCTGCCCGCTTATCTGGCCCGCAACCCGCGAAGCGGGCAAGGCCCGCGCGCCTTCACGCATACGCGCTGAAGGAGGCTAGATGAGGGCCGATTGGATTTGACCCCGTCCCGCGCGTCCCAATAGCTTGCGCTTGCCAGCATGAATGTCACCGAACATTGGGGAGATAACCTGATCTACGCGATATTCCTGTCGCTGCCGCTGTTAAGCGGAGGGTTGCTGCTTTGCCAGGTGCGTTCTTGGGTGCGCGCTGGACGTCCGAGGAAGGGGCCCGTGGTGATCCTGGGCAACTTGACATTGCTGGTTTTCCTGTCGGCACTCACTCTTGCCGTTGCGGAAACCTGGCACCGGTTCGGGGTGGATACAACGGACTCGTTTGGTCGCACCCGGATTAACATGCGGTGGTTCGAACGGCACTGGAGGTTGAATCAGATGGGATACCGTGACAGCGTGACGGCCTACCTCCTCCAGCGTCCGCCGGGCAAAAGGCGGCTCAGTTTCCTGGGCGATTCCTTCACTGCTGGCCATGGGGTGGCTGAGGTTGAGGATCGTTTCGCCAACCTGATTCGTAACCGGGGTGGCGACGAGGTCCACGTTTGGGCCGACCTGGGCTACGACACGGGCCACGCAATCGAACTGGTCCAGAGTCTCATCACCAACAGTTACCAATTTGACCGGGTGATACTGGTGTACACTTTGAATGACATAGGCGATCTTTCACCGGAGTGGAGAGCAATGGCCGAGGCGATTCGTTCCGCGCCGCCGCCACCATTCCTGGTCAGGCACAGCTTTTTCCTGGACACGTGGTATTATCGGCTCCAGGGGCGGCTCAATCCCGACATTTCCAACTACTGCCAGTCTATGCTTCAGTATTACGATGGTCCGCTTTGGGCGCAGCAAGAGCAGCGGCTCCAGACTTTGCGCCAACTGGTGGAAACCCACGGCGGGCAGTTTTTGGTGGTGACCTTTCCATTCCTCCAACATCTGGGGCCGGCGTATGAGTTCCGCTCCGTCCACGCCCGGCTGGGAGCCTGCTGGCACGCGCTCGGAGTGCCGCACCTCGACCTCCTGCCCCTTTACGATGCGCACCGCGGCGAGAGATTGACCGTTAACGGTCATGACGCTCATCCGAATGAGCGCGCCCACGCTTTGGCGGCTGATGCCATCAAGGAATTCATTGAGCGGAACAGCCGGCAGTAGGGCGCGCCGTTGTGTGCGCGTTTGAGCACTTCCCGAACCCCGCAGTCCAATTTCGCAGCTCGGCGACGAAGCTGGACCAGTCCAGTTGGACGCAGAAGGCCAGGTTTTCGCGCAAATTAGGATGAGCCACCAGGCACCGGCCATTACGGTACTGCTCCACGGCGGCAAGCAAATCGTGCCTTTTGAGGAGGAATAGCTGCCGGGCAGTTCGGGCGGAATCCGCCCGTGCCCCACCAGCAAAGGACACAGGGCGCCAGCTCCAATTGGTGCGCAGGCAAACAGGACATCAGCGTGCGCGTTCAATTGCGTCGCGGTCGTAGCTTCGGATTGACATCTTTGGTTTGGGCCAGAATCCTCCGCTCCATGACGGAACTCCGGTGGTTCGTGGCGCATACCAAGCCCAGAAGAGAGAAGAAGCTGGTGGAGCATTGCCGGCGGCAGTCTATTGCCGCCACCTTGCCTTGCTACGATTCGGCGCACAAGTATCGGGGCAAGACCGTTGTGTTCCAGAAGCCGCTTTTCCCCGGTTACGTCTTTCTGCAGCTGGAGCCGCAGAAGAAGGACTCGGTGCGTCAGAACGATCACGTGGCCAACCTGCTCGAGGTTTTCGACCAGGAGACCTTTCAACGGCAGTTGCAGGACATTCTGCAGGCCCTGGACGCGAAGGTCGGCGTGCGGCTGGCGCCCGCCATCGGCGAGGGCATGCGCGTGCGCATCAAGACCGGTCCGCTGCAAGGCATCGAGGGCTGGGTCGAGCAACGCTATGGCATGACCACTGTGCTGTTGCGACTGGACTTCATCAACCAGGCGGCTGCTGTCAAGATTGATGCGGACTCGCTCGAGCCGATTTGAGCGCGCACCCCATTCTGCTTGTTAAGAACGTGTCACTAAGATTCAATAACTCCGAATTGCTCACTGAAGAAGAATCCCGTTTGGTCGTGGCATGATTGACTCGGTCTCAGACAGCGCCGGCGCGGCGCCGGATTTGAAACGCGCTCCACGACGGAAGCTGCCGGTCGTCCAGGCCGCGAGGGTGGATCGGTTGCCGCCGCACGCGCCCGAAGCCGAGCAGGGCGTCCTGGGCTGCGTACTGCTCTCGCCCAACGAATGCATGGGCGAGTGCATCGAGAAATTCAAGCACGGCGCCGAAGTCTTCTACGACCTGCGCCACCAGACTATTTTTACCACGCTGGTGGAGATGTACGACAGCCGTGAAGCGATAGATGTCATTACTCTCCAACAGCGGCTCAAGAACAAGCAGCGGCTCGAGGAAGTCGGCGGCATCCCGTATCTGGCCTCTCTGCCCGACACGGTGCCTTCGTCGGCCAACCTGAGTTACTACCTGGACATTGTGCAGGAGAAGTTTCTGCTGCGGAAGATGATCCATACCTGCACGGAGGTCGTCGGGCGGGTCTATGACTATGAAGGGGACGTGGACGCGCTGATGGATGAGGTGGAGCGCGACATCCTGCGCATCAGTGAATCGCGGGTGCAGAGCCAGACCACGACGATCAAGGACCTGGTGAAGAAGGCGATCGGCACCATTGAGGATTTTCACCAGCGCCAGGGGGTCCTCACCGGGGTGGCCACGGGTTTTGTGGACCTGGACAAGATGACCAACGGGTTGCACGGCGGGGAGATGGTGGTGATTGCCGCGCGTCCGAGCATGGGCAAGACGTCGCTGGCGATGAACATCGCCGAGCATGCCGCCATCGAGCAGCGGTTGCCGGTCGGCGTGTTCAGCCTGGAGATGACCTCCGATTCGCTCGTGCTGCGCATGCTGTGCTCGCGCTCGCGGGTGAACCTGCGCAACGTGCGCGAGGGGTTTCTGGCCGAACGCGACTTCCCCAAGCTCACCGGCTCGGCCGGCAAGCTGGCCAACGCTCCGCTGTTCATTGACGACTCTTCCGCCCTATCGATCCTCCAGCTCCGCGCCAAGGCGCGCCGGATGGCCCAGCAGCACGGCATCAAGCTTTTCGTGGTTGACTACCTGCAGTTGCTCCACTCTACTTCGCGCCGTGCGGAAAACCGGCAGCAGGAGATCGCCGATATTTCCAGCGGCATCAAGTCCCTGGCCAAGGAATTGAATGTGCCGGTTATCGTGCTGAGCCAATTGAACCGGGAGATTGAGCGGGAGAAAGGCCGCCCGCCGCGGCTGTCGGACCTGCGGGAATCGGGCGCGATTGAGCAGGACGCCGATGTGGTGGGGTTGCTGTACCGGCCCAAGGCCGACGACGACGAAGACGGGTCCGCCGGCGTGGCAGATGAAGACGCGATTCCGATGAACCTGCTGCTCGCCAAGCAGCGCAATGGCCCGACTGGCGATGTGAATTTGACGTTCCTTAAATCCTATACACGGTTCGAGAGCGCCGCCAAAGTGGGTGACGAAGATGTGCCAAACTAACCGGGCGACGATGCGACTGCGGCTTTGCTATTGCGGGCTGCTGCTGCTCCTGCTGGCATGGGTGCCGGCCGGCTGGGCGCAGTACGCTGGTCCCAAGGTCGTGCGGATTGAGATCCAGCACCAGGGCCCGCCGGCGACCAGCGATGAATTGGTCCGCTCCAATCTCCGTCTCAAGCCGGGTGAGCCCTACCTCCCGGCCGCCGTGGACGATGACGTGCGCAACCTGTATGCGACCGGCTTCTTCTACAACATCCAGGTGGCGGCTGAAGAAACCCAGGATGGGATAGTGCTGATTTACAAGGTCCAGGGCAAACCCAGCCTGATCGACATCAGGTTTCAAGGGAACACCAAGTTCAAGAGCAAGAAGTTGCTGAAGAAAATAACGTCAAAGGTGGGAGACCCGCTGGATGAGCAGAAGCTCTTTACTGATGCGCAGGAGCTCCAGAAGCTGTATCAGAAGAAGGGTTATCCGCGAACGACGGCTAAGTACATCCTCAACATTGACGAGCAGGCGGGCCGGGGGACGGCCACGTTTCAGATCGCGGAGAGCCCCAAGGTGAAGATTCTCGAGGTGGATTTCATCGGCGCCAAGGCGTTTCCGGTCAAAAAGCTCCGCCGGGTTATCAAGACCCGGAAGCGCTGGATGTTTTCCTGGCTCACGGGCAGCGGTTATTTCAAGGAAGACAAGTACGAAGCGGATAGAGAAAAGCTGACGCAGTTCTACCGCGACAAAGGCTACATTGACTTCGAGATCAAAGACGTGCAGTTCGTCAATCCGACGCCGCGGACGATGGTGATCCGCTTCGTCATATACGAAGGAACGCAGTACAAGGTCGGCTCGGTCAAGTTTGCCGGGAACAAGTTGTTCAGCACGCCGGAGCTGGTGGCCGGGCTGCAGTCGCTGCACGAGCGCAACCGCGGCACGGGCAGCGTCGGGCCAAACGGCCTGCCCATGGACGCGGGCGACATCTTCACTCCCGGGGGCCTGGCCAAGGATATTGAGGCCGTGGAGGATTTTTATGGCACGAAGGGCTACATTGATGTCAGGAGCAGCTCGGAAAATTTGAGGGTGCGCAAGGTTCCGAATACCGAGACGGGCACGATGGACCTCGAGTTTCTAGTCGAGGAAGGTCAGAAGTCTTACATCGAGAAGATCGAAATCAAGGGCAACTCCAGGACCAAGGACAAAGTCATTCGCCGTGAATTGGCCGTGTCGCCCGGCGAACTGTTCGACATGGTGCGCGTCAAACGCAGCAGAGTCCGCCTGGAGGGGCTGGACTATTTCGAGCGGGTGGAAATGCAGCCGGAAACGACGGATTTGCCCAACCGCAAGAACCTCGTGGTGGACGTGGAAGAGAAACAGACTGGCTATGCGTCGCTGGGAGCCGGATTCAGCAGCGTGGACTCGCTGGTTGGCATTGTGGAATTCAACGAGGGCAACTTTCAGTGCCCCTGGTTCCGCGGCGGCGGCCAGAAGCTCCGCCTGGTGGCGACCGTTGGATTCGAGCGGCAGGACTATGAGGTCATCTTCACCGAACCCTGGTTTCTCGGGCGCAAGCTGACTTTCACCGCGGATTTCTTCTACCGCACCTACTCCTTCTTGAGCCCGGAGGACCTGTATGATCTGCGTCGCGGCGGAGGCAGGGTCAGCCTGGAGCGCGCTTTGGGGAGCGACTTTCTTCGCGGAGGGGTCACCATGACTCTTGAAGACGTGGATATTGACCTGACCAGCGAAGCGGTATTGCCCTACACCGATCCGGGCCCGCCCCCCGTACTCATGCCGGGGAACGTGCCGCCCGACATCCGCGACGAAACCGGCGGCCACGTGCTGGCGCGTTTCGGCGCATCGCTGGCCTACGATACCCGGAACAGTGTCCGTTTGCCTGACAAGGGCCAGCGGACCTCCATCGAGGGTGAGATCGTGACGCTCGACGAGCAATTCTATCGGCTGGAGCTGAAGAGCGGATGGTATTTCAAGGGGCTGGCCAAAGGCCATGTGTTGGAGCTGGTTGGACGCACCGGGGTGATGCAGGCGTTGGACTCTTCCGACGACGTGCCGTTCTTCGAGCGTCATTACCTGGGCGGGCCGTGGTCCCTGCGCGGCTTCGACTTCCGTGAAGTCAGCCCGCGGCAGCCGGGCTACAAGGAACCTGTCGGCGGTGACACCTTCTGGTTTGGCTCAGCGGAATACAGCATCCCAATTTTCGAAAAGGAGGGTGGCGTCGGGGTGCGGATCGCGCTCTTCTATGACATTGGCAGCGTAGGGAGCAGCCCGTACAACTTCAACGTGGATAATTATAGCGATAACTGGGGTATTGGCCTGCGCCTCAACCTCCCGCGCCCCTTTGGCCCCATGCGACTCGATTATGGCATTCCCATCACTCACGACGAGTACAACAACGGGTCTGGCGAGTTCCACTTTAGCGCGGGTTGGACGCGACAATTCTAACATCCATCCAGCTCGGTGATCCGTTGGCAGGGACAGCTCGTTGAGGCGTCTGAATCCGCGCAAAGATAGATGCTTCGGGGGAGCATCCCCACCCAACCGAAGACCTTGATCCGGCCGGAAAACCGCTTGGACCCAAAGAAAAGGCTTGCCAGAAAGTGGTGAAACTCGTAAAAGCTAAGTTACCGGGCTATGGTAACGTTAGTTCAACCGCTGCTGGCCGATGCCGTGATCAACGGCATGGCAGTATTTTCAATTGCCTTTGTAGGCTACCTGTTCTGGCTGCGTTTTCGAGAAGGGCGTGAGCAGCGCAAGCTGCTGCGAGATCGGGCGCGCTTCCGCCGCAACCACTGGGGTTACGAGTAGGACGGGTAGTTCGTGGCACTTCGATTCAGGTTGCGGAAGCGTCTGACCAGGTAAATTTTGCTTGGCAATGAATCGCGCCGCTGGCTAAGTTCCTAGACCGTTGTTCATTTGTCCGGGTGGCCTACAGCCTTTGCCTCCCAAGGGGTTCCCCACCCCCATACCTGCCAAGGCGTAGGCTGCCCGGACTTCCTTAATTCTTCCAGTCGAACGCCCGCTTCTTAACGGCGTAGAGGTAGCCGACTAACAGCACGCCCAGGAAGGACACCATCGCCCCGAGGATCATCCCGGCGCTATCCTTGAGCATATCCCGGTAGATCACCGCCCAGGGATACAGAAAGACCACCTCGATATCGAACAGGATGAACAGCATCGCCACGAGGTAGAACTTGACCGAAAGCCGCGTGCCGCCTTCGCCCACCGGCACCATGCCGCATTCGTAGGGAGTGTCCTTGACGGAAGTGCGTTTTCCGCGCTGGCCCACGACCACCGACATCACCAACATGCCAAACGAAAACACCACCGCCAGCACCCCGAGCATCAGCACCGGGAGATACTCCACCAGTTGTGATTGTGCCATGAATCGAATCTAGAACGCCGACGCCTTATGGCAAGTTCAATTCCCTCGCCTCGGCCGTTGCGGCCATTTTGGAAGTGCATTCTTCCTGCCGCTGCGCTAGATTCATGCGGGTATGGATCCACTGGTCGTGACTAAAGATCCAACTGCTGTTGCGGTGGAGGTGCAAGCCGCTTACCGGGCGATGTTTTCACGGTCGGACCCCTTGTTCGTGCCCCGGGTCTTCGGCTGGGCCATCGAGTGTTTTACCGGCAACTTCCACGACTATCAGTCGCTGGATGTGCTTTACCACGATTTCGAACATACGCTCCAGGGCACTCTTTGCCTGGCCCGCCTGCTGCATGGACGGCACCGGGCCGGAGCCCAGCCTCGCCTGACGGAGCGCATGTTCCAACTCAGCCTTGCGGCCATCCTGCTCCACGACACCGGTTACCTTAAGAAACGCGATGATACCGAGGGCACCGGAGCGAAGTACACGCTGGTTCACGTTCGGCGCAGCGCCGAGTTGGCGGGTGACCTTCTTCACGAGAAGGGTTTAAGCCCCGCGGAAATCAAGTCGGTCCAAAACATGATCCTCTGCACAGGTGTCCATGCCGCCCTGAGTGTCATTCCCTTCCAGAGCGAGCTGGAGAAAGTGGCCGGTTTCGCCCTGGGCACCGCCGATTTGCTGGGGCAAATGGCTGCGGCTGATTACGTGGACAAACTGCCCATTCTGTATGCGGAGTTCGCGGAGGCGGCGAGTTTCTCCAAGGACGGCGCCGGTTTTGTCGCCATGTTCAGCAGCGCTGAAGATTTATTGCGCAAGACGCCGGATTTCTGGGAGAAATCCGTGCGGGCGAAGCTGGACCACGATTACGGCGGCGTGCATGTTTTCCTGAACGATCCCTATCCGTCCGGCCCGAATCCTTATGTTGAGCGCATCGAGGCCAACCTCGGTCGCCTCCGCCAGCGCATCTGAACAATTCCGGTCGGGCGGCAGTCGCCTCAAATGGCGCTGATCAGGCTGTCCGAGACTTGCATCGGGGATGCGGCTCAACCAATCTGGCGGCGAAATGACATCATTCACGTTGCCGCGCAGCCAGGGGATTGCGGTGGCCCTGGCGCTCTTGGGCGTTGCTTCAGGGACCTCCGCGCCCGGTGAACAGCTCAAGGACTGGCAGGACCCGAAGCTCACCGGCCTGGGCCAGCAGCCGCCTCACGCCACCATTGTGCATTGTCCCGATGCGCGCACGGCCCGCCGCATTGAGTTTGCGGTCAACGGTGAGCGAGTTAAATCGCCGTTCTACCGCTCGCTCAATGGCGATTGGAAATACCATTACGCGGCCAACCACACCGGGCGCGTCCCCGCGTTCTGGGAACCCGGTTTCGATGACCGGAACTGGGCGACCATCCCGGTGCCGTCCAATGTCGAGCTTTGTGGTTACGGGATCCCCATCTACGTCAACATCCGCTACCCGTGGAGACAGGACGGGTTGAAGCCCAACCCGCCCTTCGTGCCGGAGGACGATCCCAACAACACGGTCAACTCCTACCGCCGCAAATTTGCGGTGCCCCAAGATTGGTCGGGCCGCCGTGTGCTCCTGACCTTCGACGGTGTGAACTCCTTCTTCTACCTCTGGATCAACGGCCAGAAAGTGGGTTTTGGCAAGGATAGCCGGACGCCGGTCGAGTTTGACATCACGCGCTATCTTGCGCCTGGCGAGAACTTGCTCGCGGTGGAGAATTTCCGGTGGTGCGACGGCTCGTATCTGGAGGACCAGGACATGTGGCGCATGAGCGGCATTTTCCGGGATGTCTATCTCTGGTCCCCGCCCGATGTGCATATACGAGATCTGGAGGTGAGGACGGATTTGGATGCCGAGTATCGCGACGCCACACTCGGCGTACGGGTCGAGCTGGAGAACGCCGGCCCGCAAGCGGCGGCGGTCAGCTTGGAAGGCGCGCTGCTGGATGGCGCCGGCCGGCGCGTGGCGGCGCCGGGGTTGGAGGCGCGCCTGGAGGTGGACGGCGTCGCCGCGGAAGCGAGGCTCGCAGCCTCTATCCCCAACCCGCTCAAATGGTCGGCTGAAGCGCCCAACCTCTACAAACTGCTGCTCACCCTCAAAGACGCGCGGGGCGCCGTGCTCGAGGTGATTCCCGTCAACGTCGGCTTCCGCAAGGTCGAGATTCGCGAGGGCAGCCTGCTGGTCAACGGCCGGCGTGTGCTCTTCAAAGGGGTCAACCGCCACGAGAGCGACCCGGACCGGGGACAGGCCATCACGGTTGCCAGCATGGAGAAAGACATCCGGGTGATGAAGCAATTCAACGTCAACGCCGTGCGGTGCTCGCATTACCCGAATCAAACCGCATGGTACGACCTGTGCGACCGCTACGGCATTTACCTTATTGACGAGGCCAACATTGAAAGCCACGGCATGGGCTATGGCCCGGAGACGCTGGCCAGGGACCCGGATTGGGCCGCGGCCCACATGGACCGCACAGTCCGCATGGTCGAGCGCGACAAGAACCATCCCTCCGTGATCATCTGGTCGCTCGGCAACGAGGCCGGCGACGGCCCGAATTTCGAGGCGACTTCAAAGTGGATTCGTCAGCGCGATCCCAGCCGTCCTGTCCACTATGAACAGGCCAAGCGCAATCCGCACACCGACATCGTCTGCCCGATGTATCCGCGCCCGCGCGTGCTGGAGGCATACTCCGCCGAGGCGCAGACGCGCCCGTTCATCATGTGCGAGTACGAGCACGCCATGGGCAACAGCTCGGGCGACTTCTGGTCTTATTGGGGCCAGATCTACAGCAAGCCCCACCTCCAGGGCGGGTTCATTTGGGATTGGGTGGACCAGGGCTTGCGGCAACGGCAACAGCCGCTTCCGCTGGCGCGCTTCCAGCAGGTCAAGCCGGGCGACAAGACGTTCTGGGCCTACGGCGGCGACTTCGGCCCGGCGGGCACGCCGAGCGACGACAATTTCTGCTGCAACGGCCTGGTCACGCCCGACCGCGAGCCGCATCCCGGCCTGCACCAGGTTAAGCATGTCTATCAATACATACACTGCCGGCCCGGCGATCTCGCCAGCCGCACCGTTGAGGTCAAAAACTGGCATGACTTCACGAACCTGAAGGACTTTGCGGCCGGCCAGTGGCGGCTCAAGGCGGACGGCCGAGTGATCCAGAGCGGACGCCTGCCCGAGTTGGACCTCCCCGCGGGGGCCAGCACACGCCTCACCATTCCCACAAAGGCGTTCCATCCCCAGCCGGGCGTGGAGTACTACCTCGAACTGACCTTTTCGCTCCGCCACGATCAACCCTGGGCCAAGGCGGGCCATGAAATCGCCTGGGACGAGTTTAAGCTGCCGGACTTCGCGCCGCCCCGACCGGCGCCGGCGGAGAAATTGGTGGCGCCTGAACTGGCGGAGAGCGGGGCGACCATCACCGTCAGCGGCCGGGACTTCGAGATCGTATTCGACAGGCGGGCCGGCGGGCTCGTGTCCTGGCGCTTTCGGGGGCGGCAGTTGATCCACAGCCCTCTGCGGCCCGATTTCTGGCGCGCCCAGATTGACAATGACCGCGGGCGCGACATGGTCAAGTCTCAAGGCATCTGGCGCGGCGCCCACCAGGGCGCGCAAGTCCGCTCGGTGACCGTCCGGGAGCAGCCGGAGGCGCGCGCGGTGGTGGTGAAGGTGGCGACGGCGCTGCCGAAGGTGGACGCTGATTGGGAGACCGACTATACGGTCTCCGGGAATGGCGATGTGCTGGTCGAGGCCCGATTCAAGCCGCACAATCTTGATTTGCCCAAGCTCGTGCGCCTCGGCATGCAGATCTCCCTGCCGGCCGGTTTCGAGCGCATCACCTGGCTGGGCCCGGGGCCGCAGGAGACTTACTGCGACCGCAAGGATGCGAAGTTCGGGCTTTATACGGGAACGGTGGAAGGCCAGTTCTACCGGGATTACAGCGAGCCGGGCGAGACCGGCAACAAGGTGGATGTGCGGTGGCTTGCGCTGGCCGACGGCAAGGTCGGCTTGCTGGCAATTGCCGGGCGCCCCGGGCTGCTCAGCGCCAACGCGCTCCATTATGGCACCGCGGATCTGAATGCCGGCAAGCACGCCTTCGAATTGCCGCGCCGTGAGTTCATCACCCTGAACCTCGACCTCAAGCAGCAGGGGGTCGGCGGGGACAACAGTTGGGGCACCTGGCCGCACGACGAATTCCTTATCCCGTGCCAGGAATACAGTTACAGCTTTCGCCTGCGGCCGTTTGCCGCCGGGCAGGACCTTGCCAGGCTGGCGAGGTAAACGCCTGCCCGGCATACGGTTTCCGGGGGGAGTTGACTACTGCGGCCGGGCCGTGCTCACGCCGCCGGCGGGGCGGGGGAGAAATGGTTCCTGCGTGGGTCGGTGGCGGTGATGACGACGCTGACGGCAGTCTGGTTGAAGCCTTTGAAGCCGCCGTGCCGCTGGAGGTTCTCCAGGTGGCTGCCGAGGGCGCCTTCCCTGATGAACCGGTCAAATTGGTCGCGGGTGATCAAGCCTTCGGACAGCAGGCGCTGGGCCCGCACCCGGCGCACCGGCCAGCGTTCGCCTTCGGTGAAGGCCTGCCGCAGGAACGGGAAATCCGAGAACGGATTCATCGTGCTCACGCCCGAATCCTTGAGTTGGTCGCGAAGCAGGTCAAATTCGAAGCGCGCTTCGAGGTGGTGCATGCCGGCTTCGAGGAAGCTCTCGCCATGCAGCCCGACCCAGAGGCCCACGGTGCCCAGGCGCGGGGCGGGAGGAAGTTGCTGCGTGGAGAAATCAACCTGCGTTTCCTCCGGCAGCAGGTCCACGTCGGCAAACACGACGATGCCGGTGACCGGTTGTTCGGACACCTGGGCGCCCCAGCCGGCCTCCGCGCCGGCGTAGTAGCGCTCGCGTTTGGCAAAGCCCAGCTTCAGCAGGAACTCCACCAGGTCCACGAAATGCCTGCGGGAGCAGCGGAACGTGTGGTGGTCGTGGTTGCCCCAGCCGAGGCCGAGCCGGTCCTGCCGATGCTTCTGAATCCGCGCGGCGCGGTTGCGGCTCTCCCAGTACGCGCGCTCGGCTTCGAAGAAGAACTGGCAGGCCAGGTCGCGCCCGACCAGGCGCAGGATGCGATCGAGGATGACATTGGCCGTCTGGAAACCTTCGGCATCCTCGGCGAACGAGCGGGGGCGTGTGCGCCAGAGTTCGCGCGCTTTCACGAGGTTGCGGAGTTCGCTCGGCGCGAGCGGCGCGGGAACGAAGCCCCGATAGGCGCGGCGCTCGACCGCCTCAAGCTGCGTGCCGTTCTCCGCGGCGACAACGATGCGGCGGTAGCGCGAACACGGCTCGCCTTCCGGCCGGCCGGACAGGTTATGGCTGGCAATAAAGTCAGCCACGAATTCGGGCCGCAAAGCGATCACGGCGGGACCCGGCCGCAGCAGGACTCGCGGCAGCGTGGCCCGGGGATATTCAGAGACCGCCTCGCCGTTGGGCGTTTCCGCATTGGGATCGCGCACGAAGCCCGCGAGAGAAAGGGCGTCCTGCTCGCCCGGCGGCAGCACGAAATGGTCAACCCACTCAAAGAAGTCGGTCCCGGTCTCATCGCGCATGCGGTCGGCGAGTTGGCGGGCAAAGCTGTTCCTGTCCAGGAACACGTTGATGTGCTGGCGGAGCAACTGTTCAGCCTCGGTAGCCAGCGGCCAATCAAAGGGCAGGGGAGCCTCAGGACTGGAGGCGGGTTCGGTCGCTGCTTGCATTGGCTTCCTCGCGGGGCGTCTTTTCGTTGTGGTGGTCATGGTTGTTCTTGCAGCTAAAGTAATCGAAAGTCGCTGCCTCGCAACCGGCTGCCACCATCGGGAGCTGGGGCATCCTTCGGGGGGAACCCTGATGGGGCAGTGGTTTGATGCCTGCCTTACGAACTGGCTACGGATGGGTGCTTAAACCAGCTACTTGCGCCGGCCTTCTTTGGCTGGAGCCGTCAATTTGCGTAAGCAGCCTGACTCCAGTGGGTTAGGCGGTTGAACCTACGGTGTGGATACGGTGTGGATACGGTGCGGATACGGTGCGGATACGGTGTGGATACGGTGTGGTTCCGTCGCGCGGCGGAACCTGGTTCCAAGCCTGGTTCAACGGAATGGCCAGGTGCCTTGGATTGCAGGTATTTGGAAGCGCGCCACTTGTGGGTGGTTTCGGGTGTAAGGGGCATAAACGCAGTGCGTTGGGCCGGGAGCAGTTGCGGCGGTTCCGGCTATGCGGACGCGAGAGTTGGGCCTGGCGCTTCGGACAACCCGGGCTGGCATCTCCTTCGGGCATCAGGAGCTGGCGCTGGTGTAGCGACGCACGGAGGTGCGCCAGCCGATTTCGGAGATGACGAAGCAAACCACGCTCATGCTCAGCAGCAGGAATATAGGCCCGGGCGAGCTGAGTTTGTCGGCCAGCAGCCGCACGGGCACGTTTGAGACCAGGAGCATCGGCAGGGCGAAGGTGAAGACCGCCTTGAACAGGCCGCGAAAGGCTTCGTCGGGGAGGCGGGCGATGTTGAACAGGTTGTAGTAGCCCCAGACAATGCCTCCGGCGCGCACGGTCCAGAAGCTGATGCTGGCCAACAGGAACATCAGCGAGTAGTGAATCGTAATGCCGGCCGCGCAGAGCGCCAGGAAGCCCAGCACCTGCAGGGCGCTTGGGGTTAGCTGCAATTGGCGCGCGGCGTAGGCCATCACCGCGACAGCCGACGCGGCGTTGACGAACGCGCCCAGGTCCACCTGCCGGAGCGACACGACAAAGCGCGTGTTGACCGGCAGCAGCAGCAGGAAGTCGAGCTTGCCGTTGCGCACCAGCTCGGAGAGGTTGGTGCAGTTGATGAGAAAGAAGGCCTGGAAGATCTGCTGGATAAAATGGCTCGCGCCAATCAGCAGCACCACCTGCCATTGGGTCCAGGTGCCGATGTGCTCGGTGTGCAGGTAGAGCACGTTGATGAAGCAGAGTTGCATGCCGAACCAGAGCAGCTCCACGATGATCCAGAGGATGAAGTTGCTCTTAAAGGTCATCTCGCGTGTGACCGAGTTCTTCCACAAGGCGGCGTAGATGGCGAGGTAGCGCGACGCGTGATGCGCGATGCGTGCAGGGAAGGGCGTGGCGCCTGGCGCCTGGCGCGTGTCGTGGTTCTCCATTTCGGATTTCATTTCACCCTCCCACCGCCGAGTATCTTTTAATGCCGCGTCGCCATGCGAAGCGGGCTATGCAGTAGGCCGCGATGACCCATAGTCCCTGGATTACCAAACCGCTGAGCAGGCTCGCGCCTGTGGTCTTGCCCATGTAGATGCTCACGGGAAAATAGAGCTGATAGGGGAACGGGGTGTAATAGAGCGCCTGCTCGAGGCCACGCGGGAGGATGTCCAGGGGGAACAGGTGGCCACTGGCGATGTATTCAAAGGCGAAGAGGATGAAGATGAACGTTGAGACCTCCAGCACCCAAAACGCCAGCATCGCCATCGCATAGGACATGAAGAACTGGAGCAGTGCCGTCAGAATCACCGAGAGCAGAAAGGCGCCGAAGGCGGCCCAACTGGGCGGCAAGGCAACGTATTGGTGGAGCGACACGATGAAGATCGTCAGCGGCGTTACCGCCACGGCGAGGTAGGTCACCCGGCCGGACAGGAACAGGCACAGGCGATACCAGAGATAGTCAATCGGTTTGAGCAGGAACTGGCTGATGTTGCCGTCCTTGATGTCGGCGGCGATTTGCCAGTCATCTTCGTTCACGGCCGTCAGCGCGTCCACGACGGTCGTAAGGAGATAATATGAGATCATCTCCGCCAGCGTGTAGCTGCCGACCATCGTTCCCGGGCCCTTGCCGGCGTAGATGGTGCGCCAGACGTAGAGCATGGCAATGAGCGGGATCAAGCCGAACACCGCCCGCGCCAGAAAGTTGAACCGGTAGGTCAGGTTATTCTGGACTCCGATATTGATGACATGCCAGTACTTCTTCATCCGGCTGCGTGTGGCTGACAACGTATCGCCCGGCGGGTGGTTTGGAAAGGGCTGATCCAAGTGTCATGAACGGGCGACCGCGCGTTGGGGAGGCCAATTAAGGCTGGCGTTTTCGCGCCGGCCGGCTAATGATTGGTCCGACCGTTCGACAACCCTACAACTATGATGCGCCAGAAGCACTGCCCGATCTGCAAGACACCAGCCGCAACCGGATGCAAGCACCTCGCGGTGGCGGTGGAAGGACGCGACTTTGTCCGGCGCTGCGTGGAGTTGTGCCAGGGGGAAAAGCAGTGGCACGCCCTGTGCGAGTCGCGGCGCCGGCAGCGGCTCGCGACGGGTGAATGGTCGCCGGAACGGGAGGACTACACCTGGCTGGAAACCGCGTTTTGCGATGAATTCCTCAAGCGGCTGACGTGGTTCGGGGGGATGGAATATGAATGGCGCTCCGGGCCGAAGGCCAAGCAAGCCGGATTCTGGGTGTTGCTGTGGTCGAAGGATCCGCGGCGGCTCTGGTGGGAGTTGCGGGACGACATCGAGCGGCAGGCGAATCAAAATTGGTCGCGGCGCCCCGCCCGACCGAGGTCCGAAGCCCGGACGCGCAAGTCTGCGGGCCGGAATGGCGTTTCGCTGCCGTTTTGAAGCGTGAGGTTGCCGTGACGGGAAAGGCGGCTACACTCACCGCATGATTCGGAACATCATCTTCGACTGGTCGGGCACGTTGGTGGACGACTTGCCTGCGGTCTGGGAGGCAACCAATTATGTGCTCACGCAGGCGCAGCGGTCGGAGATGAGCCTGGAGCAGTTCCGCGCGGAGTTTTGCCTTCCTTTCACCATCTTCTATGACCGCTACGTTCCGCACATCCCGCTGCCGCAACTCGAGGAGTGGTTTCACAGCCGCTTCCGGCAGGTGCAGAACTCGGTCTGCGCTTTGCCGCACGCGCGGGAATTCCTGGAGTATTGCCGCGCGCGCAACCTGCGCACCTTCCTGCTCAGCACGGTCAATCGCGAGCATTTCGCGGTGCAGTCGGCTGTGACGGGGTTTGGCTCGTTTCTCGAGAAGCCGTATTTGAACGTGTGGGACAAGCGTCAGAAGATCCATGAAATCCTGGAGGAGAACGGACTGGCGCCGGATGAGACGCTTTTCATCGGCGACATGCAGCACGACATTGAGACGGCGCGGCATGGGGGCGTTCATTCCTGCGCGGTGCTCACGGGCTACAACACGCTGGAGCAGTTGCGGGCGGCACAGCCCGACCTCATCGTGGAGCACTTGGGCGAGCTGCGCGACCTGTTGCGGCAGAACGAGCTTCACCTCAAACCGCCCGCGAAACGATTTGAAGACAGCCACCCGCCCATCGTCACGGTGGGTGGCCTGATCTACAATGCGGCGGACGAGGTGCTGGTGATTCGAACGCACAAGTGGTCGAACCTTTGGGGCATTCCCGGCGGCAAGATCAAGTGGGGCGAGACTTCGGTCGAGGCGCTGCGCCGCGAACTCAAGGAGGAGACCGGGCTGGAGATCGCCGGCATCGAGTTTGTGCTGGTCCAGGACTGCATTCGCTCGAAGGAATTTTATCGCGATGCGCATTTCGTTCTGCTGAACTACACCTGCCGGTGCGCGGGCAAGCCGGCGGTGAAGCTAAACGACGAGGCTCGTGAGTTTCGCTGGGTGACGGCGGCGCAGGCCCTCGAAATGCCCATTAACCAGCCGACGCGCCAACTGCTGTTGACCGTGGCGGGAGCCAGGCGTTGAAGGACGACGCATGTCGAAGATTACTATTGTAGATCTGGAAGTGCATTATTGTGTCGGCGTGACCGATGAGGAACGCGCCGAGCCGCAGCGCCTGCTGCTGACGGTGGATATGAACTTTGATTTCTCCTCCGCCGCGGTGAGCGACCGCATCGAGCGAACGATCAACTACCAGACCGTCGCGGAGGACATGCTGAAATTCGGCGAGGGCCGGAGCTGGAAGCTGGTGGAGCGGGTGGTGGACAATATCGCCGACCGGATTCTGGCCGAGTACAAGCCCCAGGCGGTGCTTGTGGAAATCAAGAAGTTCTCCATTCCCCAGGCGCGGTTCATTTCGGTCAGCACTGGCAAGACGCGCACGCCGGGCTGAGGCGCAGCCGGCTCAGCCGGGCACGCCGGTGATGTAGGTTTGCAATTGGCTGATGGTGGTGTGCTGTGCCGAGATGATCCAGTTGACGAGGTCCCCAATCGAGACAACACCGATTATCTTGTCGCCTTCCAGGACCGGCAAGTGGCGGACGTGGTGATCGGTCATCAGCCGCATGCATTCCTCGACGGTGTGGGCGGGGCTGACGTGGATGACATGGCTGGAAAGGACCTCCTTCACCGCCGTTGTCTTGGAGGATTTGCCCTTGAGCACCACTTTGCGCGTATAGTCCCGCTCCGAGATGATGCCCACCAACTTGTCATTCTCTGTCACCAGGACCGCCCCGACGTTCTTGTCGGCCATCAGTTGAATTGCCTCGAAGACGGTGGCGTCCGGCGTGGTGGACCAGGCGGCGTTGCCTTTGCGGCTTAGTATTTCGCTGATCGTGCTGTTAGGATTCATGGCTGAAATAGCATATCACGCCTGGGCGCGATTGGCAGCAGAATTCTCGCGCCTTCAGCGGAGGAACTGCTCGTAGAAGGTCACGGCGGCCAGGGTGAAACCGATGAGGGTAATGATCTGCCGCACGCGCTGCTGCGAAATCTGCTGGGCGTAATGGGAGCCGAGGAAGTAGCCCAGCAGCGCCCCCGCGGTCATGACGCCGGCCTTGGGCCAGTGAATCAGGCCGGCCCAGATGAACCAGCCGGCGGCAACCAGATTGATGAGTGAAGCGAGGATGGTCTTGAGCGTGTTCATCTCGTGGATGTTGCTCAGGCCGATGAAACCTAGCGACGCAAGCATCAGGATGCCGATGCCTGCGCCGAAGTAGCCGCCGTAAACGGCCACGCCAAGCTGGAACAGGATCGCGCCCCAAACCGCTTGATGCGTTTCGCCGGGGGTGGTCTGGCGGTCAAGATTGGCGAACCGGCGGAAGGTGCCTTGGGCCAGGAACAGCAAAGTGGCAAACAAGATCAGGAAAGGCACCAGCATGGAGAAGGTCTTGTTGCTGGTGCAGGTAAGCAGGACGGCGCCAACCAGTCCCCCCAACACGCTGACGGGCGCAAAGCGCCACAACCAGGGCCTGACCGGCGTCAGGTGCTTCCGGTAACCGTAAATGCCGCCCGAGGTGCCGATGACCAAAGCCAGGGTGCTGGTGGCATTGGCGACGACCGGCGGAGTGCCGAACAACAGCAACGCCGGAAAGGTGATCAGCGTTCCGCCCCCGGCCACGGCGTTGATCGCCCCGCCCGCAATTGCGGCGATCATCAGGCCCAGGATTTCAGTCACCGTCATCTTCGGCGGGCGAAGATAGAGGGGGACGGCCTTAACTCAAGCCCAACCTGCTGCTCGACGATTTCAGGTAGCGCGTGTGCATGAAGCTGCCGGAGGCGCGCGGGTATCTTGCCCGCTTTGCGGATTACGGGCCAGGCGAGCGGGCAAGATGTCCGCGCGCCTTCATGCATACGCGCTGGATTTCAGGCTGGGCGGCGATGGACCTTGTGCACGGCCGCCTGATCGGTGGGCTTCACGAGCAGTTCGTCAATGTTGACGCGCGGTGGCCGGCTCGCGACCCAGACGAGGATCTCGGCGATGTCTTCGGCGGTGAGAGGGTGTGTGCCCTCATAGACCTTCCTCGCGCGGGATGCGTCGCCTTTAAAGCGGACGAGGGAGAACTCGGTCTCGGCCAGGCCGGGATCAACGGTGCAGACGCGGATGCCGGTGCCGTTGAGTTCGAGTCGCAGCGCGCGGGTGATCTGAAGTTCGCCTGCCTTGGCGGCGCAGTAGGCGGCGCCGCCTTCATAGGCGACATGGCCGGCCACGGAGCCGATATTGATGATAGAGCTGCCCGGGTTGCTCAGCATAAGCGGCAACGCGGCGCGGGTCATGCGCAGGACGCCCAGGAGATTGGCCTGGAGCATGGTCTCCCAATCCGCATCTTTGCCCTGGGCCACGGGATCCAGGCCATGCGCGCCACCGGCGTTGTTGATAAGGACATCCAGACGGGCGTCGGAGGGTTGGCGAAGGGAAATGGTTTGGCGCGCCCATTTCACGAAGTCGTCCACGCTGGGGGTTTGGCTGACGTCGAGGGCGTGGAAGTGCGCACCGGCGGCGCCAGCTCGGCGGGCTTCCTGGGCCACTTGTTGGAGACGGTCGAGCCGCCGGGCGCCGAGCAGGAGGTTACAGCCTTCGGCGCCGAAGGCACTTGCCGCCGCGGCGCCGAAGCCGCTGGACGCGCCGGTGATCAGAATCCATTTGCCTGTGAGTGGTGAGGTCATGCAGAAGTTGTGGTGTCCGGCAGGGGCGGTTCAGTGGGTGGTTATGTACCACGCCCAGAGGGCAAGAGACAGCACTGGGATCAGGCCGCCGACTGCCCCGCCCACCATCTCCGCCGAGCGAGAATTGAGCTTCTCTCCCAGCCGGGGGCCGATCTGGCCACCGAGCACCCAGCCGATTGCCCCGCAGAGGAAGAAGCTCAACAGCCCGAGTATTGGCGTGCTGAACAGTAGAGCGAGGTTATGCCAGAGAAATGCCCGCACGAGGCCGATGGCGAACAGGCCGCCGATCGAGCCAACGATCGCCCCGATTAACGCGCTCAATCTATATTCACGCTGCGGAGGCTCGTTCATTTGCAGGGGAGAGCATTTCACAGGCGGTGAGCAATTGCAACGCCGCAAGAATGCAGTTGTCGGCCTGGAGGAGGCAGGGTTAAATGGGGAATCTATGATGAAAGCTGCGCGTTGCCTGGCTGCCGGTCAGTGGTGCTTGTCCCTTCTTCTCATATCGTGTCTGGTGTCATGCAAGAGCGCGACACCTCCCCGGAATGAACCGTTGTCGCAGAGCGCCCCGCCAGCAAAGGCCGCGGCGCCGTCGTTCCGTGAGGACAAACTGGCCGAGATGGACGCGGCCATAACCCGGGCTATCGCGGACAAGAAATGCCCGGGCGGCGTCCTTTGGCTCGAGCATGGGGCGGCGAACTATCACAAGGCTTACGGCCAACGCGCGCTGGTGCCCGCGCCCGAGCCGATGACCGAGGACACGATTTTCGACGCCGCGTCGCTGACGAAGGTGGTGGCGTGCACCCCGGCAATGATGCTGCTGGTCGAACGCGGTTTGGTGAATCTCGATGAGCGTGTGCAGGCCTACATTCCGGAGTTCACGGGCGACGGCAAGGAGAACATCACCGTGCGGCAGTTGATGACGCATACGTCGGGGCTGCGTGGAGATATCGAGACCAGGACCGACTGGCGCGGGCAGCCGGCGGCAATTGAGAAAGCCTGCGCCGAGAAGCTGCAAAGCAGCCCGGGCACGGCGTTCCGCTATAGCGATATCAACTTCTTCCTGCTCGGGGAGATTGTGCAACGGGTGAGCCATCAGCCCCTGGAGAAGTTTGTGGCGCAGGAGGTGTATCGTCCGCTGGGGATGGTGGATACGGGTTACCTGCCGTCAGCCGACAAGCTGTCGCGGATAGCCCCCACCGAAGTGGTGCAGGGCAAGCCTTACCGGGGCACGGTGCATGACCCGACGGCGCGCAAGATGGGCGGCGTGGCGGGCCACGCGGGCTTGTTCACGACGGCGGCAGACCTGGCGCGCTACGCCCGAATGCTGCTCAACCGCGGTTCGCTGGACGGGGTGCGCATTTTCAAGCCAGAAACGGTGGACTTGATGACCAGCGTCCAGACGCCGGAGTCACTGACGGTGCGGCGCGGGCTGGGGTGGGACATTGGTTCAGGCTACAGCGGCCCGCGCGGGAAGCTGTTCCCCATTGGATCGTATGGGCACACCGGCTGGACCGGCACTTCGATCTGGATTGACCCGTTTTCGCAGTCTTTCGTCATCTTCCTGTCCAACCGCAATCATCCGGATGAGAATGGGAACGTGAGCGCGCTGCGGGCAGGCCTTGGGACGCTCGCCGCAGAGGCGATCGAGGATTTCAACTTTGCCTACGTGCCGGGCGCTCTGGGGCCGGCGCCGGACGTGGAAGCGGGGGCGGGGCGGGACCGGGTCGAGGCGAAGGTGACGCAGCTCAAGACGCTCAATGGGATTGACGTGCTCGTGCGGCAGAAGTTCGCCCCGCTCCAGGGGCTGCGTCTGGGGCTGATCACCAACCACACCGGCGAGGACCGGGACAGGAACCCGACGATTGACTTGTTGAAGAACGCGGCTGGGGTGCAGTTGAAGGCGCTGTTCAGCCCGGAGCACGGCATCCGCGGTACCGCGGACGAAAAGCTGGGCGACGGCGTGGATGAGAAGACAGGACTGCCCATCTTTAGCCTTTACGGCCAGCGATCGAAGCCGACGCCGGAGCAACTCAAAGACCTGGATGCCCTGGTGTTCGACATTCAGGATATTGGCTGCCGGTTCTACACCTACACTGCCACAATGGGCCTGACCCTCGAGGCGGCGGGCGAGAACGGGAAGAAGTACTTCGTGCTGGATCGCGTCAACCCGATCAACGCCACGACCGTAGATGGGCCGGTGCGGCTGGGCAAGGAGACCTTCGTGGCTCATCACGAAGTGCCGTTGCGCTATGGGATGACCATTGGCGAACTGGCACGGATGTGCAATGTCGAGCACAACTGCAAGGCCGACCTGACGGTCATCCAGGTGGAGAATTGGCAGCGCGATATGTGGTTCGACCAGACAGGCCTGCCTTGGACCAATCCCTCGCCCAACATGCGCAACTTGACTGAAGCGATCCTCTATCCGGGCGTTGGCCTGCTGGAGAGCGCGCTGTCGGTAGGGCGGGGAACGGACACACCGTTCGAAGTGATTGGGGCGCCCTACGCTGATGATGTGCGGTTGGCCGGGGTGCTCAACGAAGCCGGGCTGCCGGGCGTGCGCTTCGTGCCCATCCAGTTCACGCCGACCTTCAGCGTTCACAAAGGCAAGCTCTGCAAAGGAGTTTACATCCTGCTCACCGATCGCGATCAGTGCAGCGTCGTGGACGTGGGCCTGTTGATGGCGCAGACGCTGTTTCGTCTTTACCCGAAGGATTTCAATCCCGACAAGATCAGCCACCTGCTGCTGCATCCGCCCACAATGGAGGCGATCAAGGCGGACAAGCCGCTCAAAGAGATTCGCGCCCTGTGGCAGAAGGACCTTGACGAGTTCCAACAACGCCGGGCAAAGTACCTGATCTATTAGCAGCAAGTCCCCGGCGACTTCGGAGCCGTTTCACCCGCCCGCTGGGGCGGAGCGGCGGGGCGTTCATTGTTAAGCAAGAAGCAGCGCTTGGAGATTCTGCAAGTCTGCGGTGCTCCCCCTTTCCAATTGCTCGGCCATGGCCAGGCTGATTCGTGTTTGTGCGGTCCTCGGCGCGCAAGATGTGGACGGCATGACGCGCCTTACCTGGCGGGCTCTGAGGTGGCCGGCATTGCTGTGGCGCGGGGAAGGGTGATTGTGCTGTTGGTCTGCCAGGCGTGTTCCTGGCGGTCGAGGATGAGGGTTCGGGGGAGCAATTCAATCTCATGCCCGAAGAGTTGGAGTGTGACGGTGCCCGGCAGGAAGGTTGTGTCCAGGAAGACGCATTTGCCGAAGGGGAGGTCGTAGGGCACAGGTTGTGGTTGGGCGAAGAGGTGTGTGGTGGAGTTTGTAGAGCGCGGGCGGGTTTCCCCTGCGAAATGTATCTGGACGTTGGTGATGGCGAGCTTGGGGTGGTTGATCACGATGGCCGGGGCGCCGGTGGCGGTGCGGGTGAAAGTGACCTGCCAGGGGCCTTTCCGGGTGCGCCGATACTCAATGCTCTGGTAGATGAGAATGTAGCCAGCCAGCGCGAGCAAGAACGCAATCAAGAGGTGCTTGAGGACGCCTTGTGGTTTCATCGGCGATTCCAGCGTGGTTGGATCGAGCGCCACTGTCAAGCGCTCGACACAGGCGATCAAGATAAGTTGGAACGGTCTCACCGGGCAGGGGGACTGAAGGCCTGCGTCACAAGCCGTGCGTATTCGGCCACAACCACCGACAGGCTCTCAGGTTTTCGGCTCCGCCCGCCCTCCAAGCCTGAGGCGCTCCATGCCCATTCCGGCTATGGCGTTGGGACGGTGTCAATCCGGCGAGACCCCGGTGTGGTTCCCATGGGGGTCGGCCCCCATGGGAACCACACCGGGGTATAACGGGTTTCACAGCGTTGTCGCTCCGGGGAGGCTATTCGGTCCTGGAATAGGGGACTGTAATGGCTGATTGTGCTACAAAGTCTTGGTCGCAGAGGGGAGCCAGGGTGGAGGGAATGTGACATGACATGCGGTGCCCCTATGGTACCGGGGCGGTACGCCACTGGTTAGTCAGTGGTGAGCCGGCAGCCCTGGAAAGACTGGAGATGGTCACCAGACGTATCTCCCTGTTGCCATAGTCTATCCTGCCTGAGGGTGTCGGCGGCAGGCCCGACACGAGTTCGGGCTACTACTTGTATCCGCGAGTTCATGGCAGATAGCGCGGGATTTGTGAGTTGGGGCGGGCGCTGAAATGGGGCTGGCGGCGGTGAAAAAAGCCTGTTTAGAGGAGTGTTAATTTTTTTGAAAATACCTATTGCGCTCAAAATTGAGTCTGCTATATTCGCCGCTCCGTTTGGCCCAAGTGGGCCCGGACAGCATAACCTGCGGAACCGATAACTGACCGCCCATCTGGGGGCAGGATTAATGGCTTCGCACTCCAAGTAGCTGACTTGGGAAACGTTGTTGATTTATGCCAGTACATACATTGAGACCGCTGACGCCGTCATCGCGCTACATCGCGTATGCGGACTTCAGCGACATTACGAAGACCAGGCCGGAGCGGCACCTGGTCGAGACGCGCAAGCGTACGGGCGGGCGTAATGTGTATGGTCGGGTGACGGCTCGCGGCATTGGGGGCGGTCACAAGCAAAAGATCCGGTTGGTGGACTTTAAGCGCAGCAAGCACGGGGTCGAGGCGACGGTGAAGGCCATTGAATACGATCCGCGTCGGACAGCCCGGCTGGCGTTGCTGGAGTATAAGGATGGGGAGAAGTGTTACATTATCGCTCCGGTCGGTCTGCAGGTTGGCGCGAAGCTGCTGAGCGGGCCGACAGCCCCTGCGGAATTGGGCAACAGCCTGCCGCTGCGAGGGGTTCCCGTTGGCGTGCCGATTCATAATATTGAAGTTGTCCCGGGGCGGGGGGCGCAGATGGTGCGAACCGCAGGCGGCGCGGCGACGCTGATGTCGCGGGACGAAGGGTATGCGCAGATTCGGCTGCCATCGGGGGAGATCCGGCTCATCAACGAGAATTGCTACGCGACCATCGGCCAGGTCGGCAATACGGACCACGAAAACGTAATTCTCGGCAAGGCGGGGCGCTCGCGTCACTTGGGCATCCGGCCCATTAACCGCGGGGTTACGCGCAACCCGGTGGACCACCCGAATGGCGGCGGCGCGGGCAAGTCGAAATCCGGCGGCGGCTGGCAGCAGCTCACTTCGCCGTGGGGCTTGCTGGCGAAGGGCTACCGGACGCGCAACAAGAAGAAGTATTCGAACCGATTTATCCTGGTCCGGCGCGACGGACGGCCGATGAAACACAAGTAACTTTGACGCATTATGGGACGCTCAATTAAGAAAGGCCCGTTCATTGACGGCCATTTGCTGGAGAAGATTACCGAGGCAAAGGAGAGCAAGTCGAAGGCGCCGATCAAGACTTGGTCGCGACGCTCGATGATCACGCCCGATTTCGTGGGCCTGACGTTCAACGTGCACAACGGCAAGATCTTTAACCCGGTGTTCGTGACCGAGAACATGGTGGGGCATCGGCTCGGCGAATTCTCGCTCACGCGGACATTCAAGAAACACGGCGCGCATACCGCCAAGGCCGAAGCGAAGTAATTCTATGGAAGTCCACGCCATAACCAAGAACGTGCGGATGTCCGCCCAGAAAATGCGCGAGGTGGTGCGCCAGATTCAGGGATTGCCCGCGGCGCACGCCCAGGCCGTGCTGGCAGTGGTGCCGCGCAAGGGCGCCCGGTTTGTCGCCAAGACCCTCAAATCGGCGGTGGCCAACGCCGAGGACTTGAAGGAGCATAAGAAAGAATATGCCGGGTTGAGAACCGACCGGCTGGTAATCAAGGAAGCGCTGGCCCAAGCCGCGTCCACTTTCAAACGGTTTACGCCCAAGGCCCGAGGCTCCGCGGGGCCGATCCTGAAGCGCAATTGCCACATCAAGATTGTTTTGTCAGACGAATAACCTATGGGACAAAAGACCAATCCAATCGGCCTGCGCGTCGCCGTCAATCATGACTGGCGGTCGAAGTGGTTTGCCGGCAAGAAGGAATTCGGCCGGCTGCTGACCGAAGACCGCGAAATTCGCGAGCTGCTAAAGAAGAAGCTGGAGTCCGCGTCCGTGCCGCAGATTCTCATCGAGCGTGCTGCCAGCCGGTGCCGGATCACAATCATGACGGCGCGCCCGGGCATCGTGATTGGACGAAAAGGAGCGGAGATTGACAAGCTCAAGGAGGAGCTGAGCCGCATGACCGGCAAAGAAATTTACGTGGACATTGTCGAAGTCAAAACGCCCGAACTCGATGCCCAACTCGTGGCGGAGAACGTGGCGCTGCAGTTGGAGCGTCGAGTTTCGTTTCGCCGGGCGATGAAGAAGGCGCTCCAGACGGCCAAGGATTTCGGCGCGGAGGGAATCAAGCTTCGTTGCGCCGGGCGGCTCGGAGGCGCGGAACTGGCGCGGGTCGAACAGTATCACTGGGGCCGGGTGCCGCTGCACACGCTGCGGGCCAACATTGACTACGGTTTTGCGGAGGCTAGGACGCTTTACGGCAAACTGGGGATCAAATGCTGGATTTGCAAGGGAGACACCAAGGCGGAGAAACTCCAGCCGCAGCCGGTAACTTCCACGAATTGAATTTGCGCAAAAGGACTGAGCTGATATGCCATTG
This sequence comes from Candidatus Paceibacterota bacterium, assembly GCA_035452965.1. Taxonomy (NCBI): domain Bacteria; kingdom Bacillati; phylum Minisyncoccota; species Minisyncoccota bacterium. Next base: position 39,883 of record DAOTCE010000025.1, read on the forward strand.
ATGCCCGAAAGAGTGAAGTACCGGAAGATGCACCGCGGCAACCGCGCCGGCCTGGCGATGCGCGGCCAGACGGTGGCCTTTGGCGCGTACGGATTGATGGCGCTGGAAAGGTGCTGGCTGGATACAAAGCAGCTTGAGGCGGCCCGCGTGTCGATCGCGCGCAACATGAAGCGTCACGGCAAGTTGTGGATTCGCGTTTTCCCGCAGAAATCCTTCACCAAGAAGCCGTTGGAGACGCGCATGGGCAAGGGCAAGGGGCCGCTGGAATCCTGGGTCGCGGTGATTCGTCCGGCCAACGTGCTGTTCGAGGTTGATGGCGTAACCGAAGCCGTGGCGCGGGAGTCGTTGCGCCTGGCGGCGACGAAGCTGCCGATCAAGACAAAGTTCATCTCGCGGCATAGAATGGGCCGATAGACGAGCACCGCTCAAACCGGTTATGAAGAAGACGCAACGGAAAGAAATACAGGAAAAGACACTGGCGGAACTGCTGGCGGATGGGCGGAACTGGCGGCAGGAGATTTTTAACCTGCGTTTGCAGCAGGCCAGCGCGCAGCTCGAGAAGCCGGCACGTCTGCGGACCCTGCGGCGCGACATTGCGCGCATTGAAACCCGCATTTCGCAACTGCGGCACAAGACGGCATAAGTATTTTGTATGGCTGAAACCAATAACACTGCGACGGTTGCCCGCGCCAAACGTAAAGAGCGCGTGGGCGAAGTCATCGCCAACAAGATGGCCAAGACCATCATTGTGCGGGTTGAGCGGCGTTTTCCGCATCCGAAGTTCAAGAAGATCGTCACCGGCCACAAGAAACTGTATGCTCACGACGAGAAAGGCCTGGCTAAGGTGGGCGACCGTGTGCGGTTGGAAGAGACCCGCCCACTCTCCAAGACCAAGCGCTGGCGTTTGGTGGAGGTCGTGGAGAGCGGCTCGGGGGTGGCCCCGGTGGCAGCCTGAGACGGTCTCAGGCCTGGGCATTAGCCGACCATAATAGAATTTATGTTACAAGTACGGTCCATCTTAGATGTGGCGGACAATACCGGCGCCAAGCGGGCTGCGGCGATCGGAGTTCTGGGCCGCAATCAGCGCTACGCGCACGTGGGCGATATTATCAAGGCCCATATCAAAGAGGCGGCACCCGACGGCACTGTCAAGAAAGGCGAAGTGGTGGACGCGGTGGTGGTGCGCACCCGGCAGGTGATTCGCCGCGATGATGGCTCCTATCTGCGGTTTGACAGCAATGCAATTGTCCTGATTGACAAAGAATTGAATCCGCGCGGCACGCGCATTTTTGGCCCGGTGGCGCGCGAGCTTCGGGACAAGAAGTTTATGAAGATTGTTTCGCTGGCGCCGGAAGTTATCTGATGGGCCAACACCAGACTATGCGCAGATTTCATGTAAAAAAGGGCGATGAGGCAGTCGTGATTGCGGGGGCGGACAAGGGCAAGCGCGGCCGGATTATCACGGTGGTCGCCAAGAAGCAGCGGGTCATAGTGGAAGGCGCCCACATGATCAAGAAACACATGCGTAAGAGCCAGCAGTATCCGCAAGGCCAGATCGTGGAACGGGAAGGCTCGATCCATATCTCAAATGTGATGAGAGCCGAGGACTACGATGCTCGCGCCGCTCGGCGCGGCACCGCGACTCCTGCCCAGGCGTGAAGCAGGGTTGGAACCTGAAACGAAATGAAAGCCAGACTTTACGACAGATACGTTAAAGAAGTGGTGCCGGTGCTCAAGGAGAAGCACAAGTACACCAATGTGCATCAGGTGCCCCGGATGGAGAAGATTGTGGTCAACATGGGGGTGAGCGCATCGTTGGAGAAGAGCGCTGTGGATGACGCGGCCAAAGATCTGGCGCTGATCACTGGCCGGAAGGCGGCCATTAGCAAGTCGCGACACAACATCGCCAATTTTAAACTTCGCCGCGGGCTGCCAATTGGCTGCCGGGTCACCCTGCGCCGCGACGCGATGTATGAGTTCTTTGATCGGTTGATTGCGACCGCTCTTCCGCGAATCCGCGATTTCCGCGGTCTGTCGCCACGTTCCTTCGATGGCCGGGGCAATTATTCGCTGGGAGTGGGCGACCAGACAATTTTCCCGGAGATTGAATTGGACAAGATCAAGCGGCAGCAAGGCATGGATATTACAATTGTGACCAGCGCGCGCACCGATGATGAAGCGCTGGATCTGTTGAAATTGATGGGCATGCCGTTTGCCGAAGTCCGGCAGGTCGAGACCAAACAAGCCAAGGCCGCTGAGAGCGGACTCGATCAGCAGAGCAAAGGAGGATAGTTTCTTATGGCAAAGATAGCATGGGTCCAACGTAACAAGAAGAAAGCTGAGACCGTCAAGAAGTACGCGGCGATAAGGGCCGAGTTAAAGGCCAAGCGCGACTATGCCGGGCTGGCCAAGCTCCCGCGTAATGCCAGCCCCTCGCGGGTGGTCAACCGGTGTTCCATGAGCGGCCGTCGGCACGGATACCTCCGTAAGTTTGGCTGTTCGCGCTTAACCTTTCGGGAAGGGGCTCTCGGCGGGCTAATTCCGGGCGTGACCAAGGCCAGTTGGTAAAGTTTATGAACGATCCGATTTCTGACATGCTGGCGAGGATACGCAACGCCAACCGGGCACTCTTGCCGGCAGTCGAAGTGCCGCACTCGAAAATAAAGGAAGGCATCGCAGCGATCCTGAAACAGGAGGGCTACGTTGTTGATTTTGCTGTGGAAGGCAAGCTGCCGCGGACAATCAAGTTGAAGTTGAAGTATCAAGGTCGAAAGAGCGTCATCGAAGGGCTGCGCCGAGTGAGCACCCCGGGATTGCGCCGTTATGTCGGCGCTGCCAAGATACCGCGTGTGCGCGGCGGTCTGGGGGTTGCTGTCGTTTCCACCTCAGATGGGCTGTTGACCGACACACAGGCGCGCCGAAAGAACATCGGTGGTGAGTTGATTTGTTATATCTGGTGAGACGATGAAGCGGACCTTCAGAGGCAGACAATCATGCCGGTGCCGCAAGGTATTTTGAGTTTATGTCGCGAATTGGAAAGCAACCGATAGCCATTCCCACCAAAGTAAAGGTGGAGGTCAAAGGCCAGCAGATTTTCATTGAGGGGCCGAAGGGCAAACTCAACTGGGAGTTGCCGCGCCGCACCAGCCTGAAAGTGGAGGACGGCAAGATCGTTGTCAACCGGGAGGGCGATGACTCGCGAGCTAAAGCCCTGCATGGTCTCAGCCGCGCTTTGGTGAACAACATGGTGCGAGGCGTTAGTGAGGGCTTCGTCAAGAGGCTTGAAATTCAAGGGGTTGGATTCAAGGCTGCCGTCGCGGACAACAGCGTCAATCTGAGTTTGGGATACTCACACCCTATCGTATATAAAATCCCGTCTCAGGTCAAAGTGACGGTTGAGGAAAACACAAAGCTGGTTGTCGAAGGTCCCGACCGGCAAGTGGTGGGTCAGGTCGCAGCGGAACTGCGCAGCTTCTACCCGCCCGAACCTTACAAAGGCAAGGGGGTACGATACGCGAACGAGCGGGTGATTCGCAAGGAAGGCAAGACGGTACAGTAATGGGTTACGGAACAATGAGTAAAGTAGTGACTGCTGACGAATTGAGATGAGAACTGAGAAAAAGCACAAACTGGCGCTGCACCGGCGCTGGCGCGTTCGCCGGAAAATCAGTGGTACAAAAGACAGCCCGCGGATGAGCGTTTGTTTTACGAACAAGAATATTCATGTCCAGTTTGTTGATGACACCGCGGGGGTGACCCTCGCGGCAGTTTCTACCACGAGCAAGGGGACGCCGGATCGAAAGAAGTCCGCGGCTAATCTGGCGAGCGCCAAAGTGATCGGCGCACTGGCCGCGCAAAAGGCCCTTGAGAAAGGTATCAAGAGAGTAGTTTTCGACCGCGGTTCCGCGGCGTTTCATGGCAAGGTTAAGGTCTTGGCGGACGCAGCGCGTGAGGGCGGTTTGCACTTTTAACGCATGATGGAAACAAACATTGTGGCTGAACCAACCAAAGTAGAGAGCGGCGAGCCCAGGCCGCAGCGCGGTCCGGGGCGGGGGCGGCGGAGCCGGCCGGAGCCGGAACCCATCATTGACGCCCAGTCCGGGCAGGAGTTGACCGAGAAGGTCGTGTTCATTAATCGCTCCGCGAAAGTCGTCAAGGGCGGACGTCGGTTCAACTTCAGCGCGTTAGTTGTCGTCGGCGACAAGAGTGGCCGCGTCGGGGTGGGGCTGGGCAAGGCGGGCGAGGTGGCGGATGCAATTCGCAAGGGTGGCGAGATGGCCCGTTCGCAGATGGTCAGCGTCTCATTAAGGGAGGGGACCTTGCCGCATGAGGTGTATTCTCAATATTGCGGAGCTAAGGTTCTGCTGCGCCCCGCGTCTCCAGGCACGGGCATCATTGCAGGCAAGTCCGTACGGGCTGTGCTCGAGTTGGCCGGCGTTAAGGACGTCTTGACTAAATCGCTCGGGTCAAAGAATGCCGCTAACGTGGTCAAGGCTTCACTCGACGCGCTGCTGAGCCTTAGGTTGCGCGAGGATATTTACCTCGGACGCGGTTTGGAAATCAAGAAGGCGGCAGCGCCCAAGGCTGCCGAGACAGCATCATCGCCAACTACCGTTTCACCGGATGCTGCACCAACCGCCTAGCTTTTTATGCGATTACATGATCTAAAGCCTCGTCCTGGAGCCCGCCACCGTCGCAAGCGGTTGGGTCAGGGAGAAGCCAGTGGGCGCGGCAAAACCAGTGGCCGGGGCGGCAAGGGCCAGACGGCGCGGTCAGGCAGTTCTATTCGTATCGGTTTCGAAGGTGGCCAAATGCCATTGATTCGGCGAATTCCCAAACGGGGATTCAACAACGCGCGCCATACAACTCGGTACCTGCCGGTGAACGTAGAGGCCCTCAACCATTTCGATGACGGTACGCGGGTGGATGAAGCAATTTTGAAAAAAGCGGGCCTGGCGAATGGCTGCGGGGCTGGCATCAAGATTCTTGGTGCTGGGGAACTGACCCGCAAGCTTGTGGTGAGCGCGCATGCTTTCAGTGCGTCAGCGAAAGCCAAGATCGAGGCTAAAGGGGGAACGTGTGAGCCAACCAAGCCCAAGAATGTCGAGAAAGCAGCGCCTGCACCTGAAAAGAAATGATCCCTTTGATACTCTCGGAAGCAACTCATAACTCGACGGGTGGAGTCTCGGACTTCTGAGGCTAATGGTAACATGCTATCTGCCATTTACAATACTTTCTGCAATTGCTTTAAGATTCCGGAGCTAAAGTCTCGGATTCTGTTCACTTTGATGGTGCTGGCTATTTGTCGCCTGGAGGCAGTCGTGCGGATCCCCGGGCTGAATGGCACGATCCTGCAGAATTATTTTGCCAGTCAGGCTGGTTCGGCGGGCGGAGGACTCTTAGGCATGTACAGCCTCTTCACCGGAGGCGCCTTGGAACACTGCGCGGTGGGCGCTTTGGGTATCATGCCTTACATCAGCGCTACGATCATCATCCAGCTGTTGACGGCGGTCATTCCGACTTTAAGTAAACTTGCCCGAGAAGAAGGCGGTCGCACCAAGATCATTCAATATGGTCGGTATCTCACTGTTCTTCTTTGCCTGGGGCAGGGGATGGTAATGGCTATAGGTTGGGAGAATCCGGAAAAGCTCTTTCCACAATGGAACACGGCAGACCGGTTGGTGCTCTACTCTGACGCGCACATTTGGTTCTATCGTTTACAGACGCTGCTGATGTTGACAACGGGAACTATGCTGCTCATGTGGCTCGGCGAACAGATCACCGAACGTGGGATTGGCAACGGTGTTTCGCTTGTCATCACCATTGGAATTCTAGCTCGCCTGCCGCAAGCGGCTGTCGCCCTTAAAGACATGTTTTTCCCCGGCGCTGGGGTCGAAGCCAAGTTCAATTTTGGACACGCCATCGCTCTGGTGCTCTTGCTGGCCGGTGTCATCGCTGGCGTCATCGCGATCACCCAGGCGCAGCGGAAAGTGCCCGTGCAGTACGCCCAGCGGGCAGTCGGCCGCAAAGTCTATTCGGGGGGCACTTCGTTCATGCCGCTCCGGGTGAATTACTCGGGTGTCATGCCGATTATTTTTGCTCAGGCGATTCTGATGTTTCCCCAGAAGATATTTCTATTTCTCGGGCAGAGCCTCAACATCAAGTTCTTCGGCGAGATTGCTCGTGCGCTGGCTGAAGGGGCGTTTCTCTATATGGTGGTATACGGTCTGATGATTCTCTTCTTCTCCTATTTCTGGGTGGCGACGCAGTTTAACGAATTGCAAATCGCCGATGATTTGAAGAAGAACGGAGGCTACATTCCTGGCGTGCGTCCGGGACAGGCGACGAGCGATTACCTCCACAATGCCATGAGCCGCATTACACTGGCGGGCGCGATCTTCCTGACGATTATCGCTTTGATTCCGATCTGGTTGTACAGTGAACTTCAGATCCCTTACCCAGTGGCCACCTTCTTCGGTGGCACGAGCATGCTAATTCTTGTTGGCGTGCTGCTGGACACTATGCGCCAGATGGAAACGCACCTGCTAATGCGCCATTACGACGGCTTCCTGAAGAAGGGGCGGCTCCGGGGCCGGTTCTGATGATCATTCTGAAGAGTGAGAGGGATTTAGAGGCGATGCGGCCGGCGTGTGCGGTGGCCGGTACCGTTCTGAATGAGGTGGCGGCGTTTGTTCAGCCTGGCGTGACGACGAAAGAGGTGAATGATTTTGCCGCGTCTCGGATCAAGCATTTTGGCGCCAAGAGCGCTTTCTTGGGCTATCGAAAATATCCGTGCCACATATGCATTTCGGTTAATGATCAAGTCGTGCACGGCCTGGCAGGTTCTCGGGCACTGCAGTTTGGCGACATCGTGAGCCTGGATGTTGGCGTGATTTACAGCGGATTCATTGGGGACACTGCGCGGACGGTGGCCGTGGGAGGGTGCGGTGTGCTGGCGCAGAGGCTAATAGATGTTGCCGAAAAGGCTCTCTACCAAGGTATCAGTCAGGCGTTGCCGGGGGGGAGGGTGGCTGATATCTCGCGGACCATACAGAATTACGTGGAAGGCAACGGTTTCAGCGTGGTCCGGGAGTTTGTGGGCCATGGCGTGGGGCGGACAATGCACGAAGAGCCCCAGATTCCGAATTTCGTAGATGGCAAGTCCTCTCCGAAATTGCGACCTGGGATGACCCTGGCGATCGAGCCTATGGTCAACGCTGGGGCGGCGGGCGTAAAAATATTGAATGATGGCTGGACAGTAGTGACGCAGGATGGTTCACTGTCCGCTCATTTTGAACATACGGTACTGATCACTGAGGCTCAACCCGAGGTTCTGACATGGCCCGAGAAAGTGCCATCGAAGTTGAAGGTGCCGTAGTTGCAGTTCTGCCGAGGAAGATGTATCGAGTGGAATTGTCTAATGGGCATCGGTTGTTGGCGTATGTCGCAGGGAAGGGACGTCTGAAGGTTACTGCCTTAGCGCCGGGGGACAACGTCCGGTTGGAAGTGTGGCCTTATGACTTGTCGGTGGGGCGTATTGTTGTGAATGCAGAAACGAATTTGATATGAAAGTCCGTGCATCGGTTAAGAAACTTTGCGAGAATTGCAAGATTATTCGCCGCAAAGGAGTCATTCGCGTGATCTGTACCAATCCTCGCCACAAACAGCGGCAGGGTTGACCTGTGGCGCAACCTAGACATTAGTACCTCAAAGAATTTATGGCTCGCATTATTGGCGTGGAAGTTCCACCAAACAAGCGCATTGATATTGCGTTGCGCTACATCTACGGCTTGGGCCCCAGCAACTCGAGAGTAATTCTGGCCAAGGCGAATATTGACCCTAGTGTGCGCGCGAAGGACCTAACTGAGCAGCAACTCTCCCAAATCGTCCACGCTATCCAGGACGGAAAATACGTCATCGAGGGCGACCTCCGACGCGAGATTGGCATGAACCTCAAGCGGTTGCAGGGCATTAAGTGCTATCGCGGCATCCGCCATCTGCGTGGCCTGCCGGTTCGCGGGCAACGCACCCAAACCAATGCGCGCACCCGTAAGGGGCCGCGGAAGACTGTCGGCGTCGTTCGCAATCCGGCCGCCAAGACGGGTATCCACTGATGGCCGCTACACTACCATCTAACATTCCATAACGATTCAACTAGCCCATGGCTGACGAAACCCAAAAGAAGCCCACTCCCAAGAAGGAGGGCAAGGCCGCGGCAAAATCTGCCACTGCCGCTGACAAAGCACCCGACAAGGCTGCAAGCAAACCTGCAACCAAGCCGGAGGCTGGCGTTGCTCCCGGCAAAGTTTCGAAGAAAGCGTCTTCTCCTGCCGGGGAGGCTGCCACTCCCGCTGCCGAACCACCCAAGCCCGCCGAAGGCGCTGTGCCGGTCGCGGCGGTAGCCGCGCCGACTGCGGCGGAGTTATTGGCGGACGATCTTGCCGGCAAGAAGATCATTAAGGCCAAAGGCGCCAAGAATATCGTCAGTGGCATTGCCAACATTCTCGCGACGTTCAACAATACGCTGGTCAGCATCACCGACATGCAAGGCCACGTTATCGGTTGGTCGAGCGCCGGTCGAGTTGGATTCAAAGGGTCGCGAAAGAGCACCGCCTATGCGGCTCAGCAGGTTGCTCAGGACGCCGCTCGTCAGGCAATGTCTCATGGCATGCGCGAAATTGAGGTGCGCGTCAAGGGCCCTGGCTCAGGTCGTGAGTCGGCGATCCGGGCGTTCCAGGCCATCGGTTTAGAGATCACTATTATAAAGGACGTTACTCCGGTGCCGCACAATGGCTGCCGTCCGCGCAAGAAGCGCCGGGTCTGACCCTCAACTGAAAACTCCTAACCCTACATCTTAGCAAATGGCTCGTTATACTGGCCCCCGTGTTCGCATAAGCCGCCGCTTTGGCATTCCCATCTTCGGCCCCTCAAAGTACCTCGAGCGTCGCAATTACGGCCCTGGTGTGCACGGCCCGAAGTCTCGCCGCAAGCACACCGATTATGGCTTGGGACTCATTGAGAAGCAGAAGCTTCGCTATTATTACGGCCTGCTTGAGCGACAATTCCGGGGGGTTTACGAGCGCGCCCTAAAGCGCCGCGGCGTCACTGGCGAGCAGATGCTGCAGATCTTGGAGACCCGCTTGGACAACGTCGCCTATCACCTCGGCTACGCCAATACGCGTGCGGCGGCTCGGCAGTTGGTGGCGCACGGCCATGTCAAGGTGAACGGCCGCAAAGTCAACATTCCGTCCTTCGGGTTGAAGGTCAACGATGTTATTGAGGTTAAGAACTCCAACGCTTCGCGCCAATTGGCGACCAAGAACCTGGAAACTGCTGGTAGCCGCGCCGTTCCGGACTGGCTCTCGCTGGACAGAGAGGCCCTTAAGGGCGTGGTCATGCGTGTTCCCACGCGTGACGAGATCCAGCCTATTGCTAACGAGCAGGCAGTTGTCGAATTTTATTCCCGCTAAGCCAATGAAACTGGATTGTTGGATGACTGGACGAGCAGCCGCGCACCGATCGCTCAGACTTTCGTGCCCTGCCTCCGTCACTCTAACGATTCTTAACAATTACACGGGCTCCTTGGGCCGGCGGGAATAGAGGCCTCAGGGGTCAGATTAAAATTGTTGAAAGGAACATATGCCAGTACGTCTAGGACGTTTCGAAATGCCCAAACGGTTGGTCAAAGAAGATGCGACCGCCACCGATACTTATGCCAAGTTCGTCGCCGAACCTTTTGAAACGGGTTACGGTTACACCATTGGCAATTCACTGCGCCGCGTGCTCCTCTCCTCCCTGGAAGGTGCTGCCATCTCCTCGATTAAGATTGACGGCGCAATGCACGAATTCACCACTGTTGAAGGCGTGGTGGAGGATGTTACGGAGATTGTCCTTAACCTGAAAAAGGCTTTGTTCAAAGCCCATACGCGTGATCCCCAGACTCTGTTGCTTTCCGTTAACAAAGAGGGCGAGGTCACCGCTGCCGACATCCAACTCAACCAAAACGTCGAGTTGGTCAACCCTGACCAGCATATTTGCACTCTGGACAAGAAGAAGAAGTTCGAGATGGAGCTGGAGGTCAGAGTTGGCCGCGGCTTCCTGCCGGGCGAGGAGAACAAGAAGCCAAATCAAGCCATCGGTGTTATTGCCATTGACTCCCTCTTTTCACCCGTGACCCGGGTCCGCTATGCCGTCGAGAGCGCCCGCGTCGGGCAACGCACCGATTATGACCGCCTCATATTGGAGATTTGGACTGACGGCCGAATCTCGCCGGACGACGCTCTTACTCAAGCCTCTGCCATTCTGCAGCGTCACCTCGATGTCTTCGTTGGTTACGACAAGAATGCCGTGGAGTTCGAGGAAGTCGTGGACAAACAGGACGAGGAAAAGACCAAGACAAAGAAGCTCCTCAACATGAGCGTTAACGAGATTGAGCTGAGCGTGAGGGCGGCCAATTGTCTTAACAATGCGAACATCACCACTGTTGGGCAGCTAGCCATGAAATCGGAGCAGGAAATGCTCAAGTACCGCAATTTTGGCAAGAAATCGCTCAACGAGATTAAGGATAAACTGGCGGCGCTTGGCTTAACTCTGGGCATGACATTCGAGGCTGACCTGCTGGAAGCCACCAAGGAACAGACTCCTGCCGGGAGTCCCGGCGCTCAATAGCACTGGCAGACTAGGCGTGTGGCCGTGCCTGCTGGACATCTGATTACCAGTCACTTTTTATGAGACATCTTAAGCGAACTGCCAAATTGGGGCGCACTGGCGAACACCGGAACGCAATGCTCGCCAACCTGGTCTGCAGCCTCATTAAACACAAGCGCGTTACCACTACCGTGGCCAAGGCCAAAGCCGCCCGTAGTGTGGCCGAAAAGCTGGTCACCTTGGGCAAACGGGGGACCCTCCACGATCGACGCCGGGCCGCCGCCCGTCTCCATCAGGAGGACGTCGTGAAGATTCTCTTCAACGAAATTGCTCCTGCGCAAAAGGACCGCCGCGGCGGTTATACCCGCATCATTCGCTTGGGACAACGTCAGGGCGACGCCGCCCAACGTGCCATCCTGGAGTGGGTGGACCTCGGCGTTGTTACTGAAGCCCCGGCTAAGGAAGCGCCGGGCAAGGAAGCCAAACCAGCCGCATCCAAGACCGAGGCCAAAGCCGAGGCGGCCAAATAGCTTTCCGCGATTTAGCCTGGTTTGATCGAAGTAGATTATTCCCTGCCTTTTGTGCGGCAACATGTTCCCGGACCGATGCCGGCACCACGCGCGAAAAGTGCAGCGGCTAGGGCGATGCGGATGCGCTGGCCTTCCAGCTCCAATCAAGAGCGGCAGGAACTTCACCAGGGCGCCTCATCTGCCAATCACTTGCGCTCATGGAGTATGGATTGTACTGCCACTATTGCAGCAGGGTCCGCCACGGGAGAGTGGAGCTTAAGTGGCCTGTTCTTTCAGTTCCATTAACTCACATGGGGCTACCTGTGGGGGCGTTGATTAACCGCTGTGAAGCGGAACGCAATACTGACAGGGCAGGCGATATCCGATCGAACACCGGTGTCTTGCGAAGCCATCCCGCCCTTCGTGGCGGGTCGTTTCTTGATTGGTGTTCAGTTCGGAGGGCCCAAAGGAGCGAGCGCTTCCGCAACCAGCACTTTTTCTTCGGGCAGGAGTTTGGACGCTTGGGCGATGCCTAAGTACTTACCAGCCTGGTTGGTTTGGCCGGTCGCGGATAACAGGAGTCCGTAGTAGAGGGCCACAGATGGTATTTCAAGTGCCTCGGGTTTGAATTTCTGGAGTACCGTCAATCCTTCCTTGGTCCGCCCTTGGAGATGAAGCGAAAAGGCATAGGTGGAGGCAATAATGGTCTCCTGCGGGTTCTGTGTGAACAGTTCCTTTGCCAGGTCATGTGCCTTGGAAAGGTTGAGTCTCAACAGCAGTGATGTTGCGGCGAGGTTGTTCTGAGCGGCGATGTTCTTTGGGGCGTAGCCCGCCATGGCGGAGTACAGCTTGTTGAGGCCGGGGGTGTTCCCGGCCGCCAAATAGAGGCGCTCCAATTCACGCAGCGCCCAGCGTTCGTTGGGAAAGCGCTGGGCAATTAGCCAAAGCATGTCTTCTCTGGCTTGCTCCCGCCCCCAGGTAGCAGCCATGTTCAGCAGCGCCGTCAAAGGTCCCAGGCGCTCGCCGGCGTTTCGGACAGCGGTTCGCCAGTGGACTTCGACAGCCCGCTTCTGATTGAGCTCGGCTGCCGCACGCGAAAGAAAAGCGAACCGCAGGAACTCGAGGTCGCCCCATTTCTGTTCCTGGAGCAATGTCTCCAACCCAAGCCAGTCTCTTGTGGCAAGATAGCAGTCCACCAGCGCCAGCGGCACCGGCTGCTCGGCCCGCAACTCGGTCGGGCAGGATGTCAGCCAATTAAGCGCGTCATTTGCATGACCATTGGCAATCATCCATGCTGAGAGAGCATAAACTTCCGCAGCATTTGTGATGGCGCTGCCCTGTAGCGTGCTGAGGTAATCTCTGAACCCGGGGTCCTGTGCGCGTTGGAGAACAGAGAGGTGCTGCAACCGGTCGTCCGCCACTGAACGTGGGTCGGCAAGCAGTTGTCGGGAGAACGTTCGTGCAGTGGCAAGATCATCTCGTCCGAGGCCGTCCGCCACCAGCCAGCGGAGGGCAATCGCGCCGACATTGGTGCTGGCACGCAGGCGATCGAGCGTTGCGCGCGCATTCGCAGGAACGCCTGAATTGGTAGACTGGAGCTGCAGGACCGCCAGATTCAACTGATGCAGTTCATTGGTCGGTTCGAGCCGGCTGGCCCGCTCAAATCCAGCGATGGCTTCAGTGGTCTTCTTGAGGCGAAGCGCCAACTCAGCCGCCACAACGTGATAGGCGGCGACATTGGCAGCCGAGCTCTTGAGTTCTTCCAGAATTTGCGTAGCCAAAGGGTAGGGGGGGCTCTGCAGCCGCAGGGCGGTCGAAGCAAGCATGAGTCTGTCTTGGACGGTTGGAGCAGCTTCAACGATGCGGCGGCGCCAGTCTAATACGTGCGGTGAGCGGGCTCTTTCGGCCAAATCGGCCATGATTCGGCAGGCATCCAGGTTGTGGGGATTCACCTGCAAAGCCCGGCGGGCACTGAGTGAAGCATTGCGAAAATCGCCTTTCGCAAGCCACTGTCTGGCTTGTTCAACCGCCCGGGTTTCTTGGTGTCGCCGGTAAGCGGGACGCCCCCAGAACCAAATAACCAGGCAACCGGCTGCCACAACGAACCCCGCAAGGATGACCTTTTTCATAAACACGCTGCCTGAGAATTAAATTCGGGTTGGTGGGTTTTCGTCAATGGCAATCAGCTTAGGGTGGCTGCCGTGGGTCGAGCCTCGCATTGTGAATCCGTGGTTGCGGAGTGAGGAGCGGAGCCGTGCGGGTCTGTTGCGAAGCAACGGGTAGGGCGACAGACCAGAAAGGTATTGGTGGAGGGGGACTGCAAAGGTCCTATCTCTCGTCAGGAGTTTCCAGCTAATAAGGTGGCAGGGTAGGAGGCAGGGCAGCCTTCTGCTCAGGCTCCTCTATACACTCTCCGTTGGCATCGGCCCGTGCCACTAGGCGACCCGCGCCCTGGCTGTTATCCTCACACCCCGTCCTGGCCCCGAAAGTTAGCCGTAGAAGGCATCTTCATACCTGCCTGCCCATCCGAAGCAGGTCGGACCGCCCGCCCTACAGCCGCAGATGGCCGGGTGCCAAATTTGGCCCCGGCCATCCAGTGGCCGTCTGGTGGCCGTCACTTGGCCGTTTCGGTGCCGCTCTCACGCCGTCCGTTAGGCCGTTAAGGCACTCAAACCGTTCCCAACCGACCTTGTCGGCGCAGTCGGCCATGTCGTTTAGCAGCGCAGCCGTCAGGGCGCCATCCAGCGTGCCCGCGTCCAGCCGCTCAATCCCGAAACCAACAACCAGATGGGCGCCCGTCAGCTCCTCGATTCTTTGGCCGCGGGTTGGCGCGGCTTCACTGATGAAAACAGGGCGCTCTCGCCGAGAGCGCCGGGAACCGGCGGTTTGGGGCGAAACCGCCCCACCTTCGCTACGCCGTAACTATTCAGTAGGACTCAAAAGTTGAGCAGACTCCACCGGTTTGCTCGCTTTCGAGAAAACCCAATCCCTCGAAAGGCACGGCGCCCCAAGCTGTTCCTAACGCAGCCGCTGCGGCAGTCTATTTTTGAATTTCAGCGCGGTTTTTTCTTGATCCGCATACGCGCAATGGCCTGTGCCACCAAGCCGATCAGGGGCATTGTGCTACTGCATTGCAGTTGGGAATCAGGCTGATGGTTTTCTCCAGCAACCGCCGCCACCACGCCCTTTCCTCTGGTTCCCGCACCGCCAAGCGAATCGTCGTCACCTCGCCGGTCTGGCTGATAATGCCCCCAGTGGCGAACAGACGAAAACGCAACGTGTTGGCCGTCACCCGATCCATCCAGCCCAGATGACGGTGGAAGAGTTGGGTCAGGTTATATCTCAGGATGGCCAAGCTCAACGCCGCCTCGGTGCCCCAGAAGTTTTTGACGCACAGCTTGGGCAGCGCAAAATCGGCGTCCAATTGCTTGATCACCTCCTCGCAGCCCGCTCGCGGGTTATATTGCCGCCAGACTTCCACCGGCGGCACGCTGGCAGGCACGTTAGTGACCAGGGCCTGGTAGAGGTAACCCGGACAATCTACCAAGGTCTTGCCGCCGGTGCGTTGCTTGGCCGTTTGTTTCTCGTCTATCCGATGCCGCAACAGAATCAGCCGGCGCGGCTGCCGCCAGCTGGCTTCCTGATGCCAGACTTCGGCCACTTCGGTGCCCGGCACCTCCGTCGGCTGCCAAATCATGTCCTTCTTGAGCAGGCGCTGCACCGGCTTCAATAGCCGCGCCACCACGATGTACGAGGGCTTTTTGAGTTCCAGTAGGTCCATCCATTCGGGCGCGCAAAAGCCCGAATCGGCCCGCACCAACCGCAGCCGGATCCAGGAGGGCAGATTGGCCAAGAGGTCCAGCGTGAAAGCCACCACGTTGTTGGCGCAACTGGCGTTGCCCGGTCGCAACCAGAACTCCACCACCAGCTCGGCCTCCTCCAACACCGCGAGGAGCGGATGCAAACACGGTTTGGTTCCCAGGCGGGTGTAGCCGGTTTTAACTCCTTCTTGATGGCCGTCCTCGTGCAATAGGCGCGTCGAATCCAAATCCAGGGCGTAGCCCCCGGCGAGGCTGGGCAGCCGTTCCAGGCACCAGCGCCACAGACAGCGGAAGGTGCCGAGATTTTTGCCCGCCGTGTTGAAGCCCTGGAAAAGGCAGGTGAACGTCGACTGGCTGCCAATCCGTTTGATGGCCAGGAGCGCTGGCAGCATGACGTCGCTGCGCAGATAGGCCACCTGTGCCAGCCTCTGCGCCCCGGCCAGGATGCCGGCCAGAAATCCCACCGCGAGATCGGCCGCCGGAATGCCGCGGGTCTTGGCGTGGGGCAGCACTTTGGCCAGAAGCTCGCTGAATCGGTGCCAGTGCAG
The DNA here is from genome assembly GCA_035452965.1 of Candidatus Paceibacterota bacterium. NCBI lineage: Bacteria > Bacillati > Minisyncoccota > Minisyncoccota bacterium. Next base: position 55,408 of record DAOTCE010000025.1, read on the forward strand.
AAAACCGGCGAAAGTCAGCAGTCCAGCCCGACCGCTGACTTTCTGGTCCGTGAAACCGATTTGGATGGTCTCCTGAGGCGTTTTGAGTTTAATGAATTCGGTCACTGTTTGGTGACCGGATGTTCCGGAATGATTGGATGTTATTACATGCATCCATACGTCATTTGCAAACGGTGGCCGCTTTGGCTAGTGAATAGTTACGGCTAAGGATTGGGGGTAATCGCAGAAAAGGTGAGAATGGTGTTGACATAGCGTCCGATGCCGATAGTATTCGGCAAAACCGGTCAATGCTCGTAGTGCCGAGTTTAAGCATACTGTAAACCAAATTATGAGAACGATTGCCAAGGCGGGAGTGCTGTCAATCAGCGGTTTGTTGTGCGTGACTCCAATCCTGCCGCTCCAGGGGCAGACAACGATCTACGACAACAGCGTTGGTGACCTGACAACCCGCTACAACCCAGGCACGGTAGAGATAGGGGACAATGTTGACTTGGACGGCGTTGAGCGGAATTTGACCTTCTTCTCTTTCGAATATTGGGGGACCAATTCTGCAGCGCCGAATAATTCCGCATTCGCCGGTAATGTGGAGGCTCGCGTGAAGCTTTACCTGATGGACGGCGACCTCGACCCAAACAATCACGTTCGCCCCGCAACCGAGTTGTTCAACAGTGGCTGGTTCGGCAGCGACGATGTGCCAAATTTTGGCCCGACTCCGCGAAGCACATTATTCTTCACGGCAGGAATAGACTGGGCTGCCGCCGGGCTCCACATCCCTGCTAACACGATAACCTGGAGCGTCCAGTTCCGCGGGATGGAGGAGACGGACTCGGTGGGCGTGGATATTTATTGCCCACCAGTGACGGGGGGTAATCCGAACTCCTATTGGGAGAATCGCGGCACCGAATCGGCTCCTGATTGGATTTTGCTCTGGAACTCTGATGCTCCAAACTATCAGATGAATTTTGGGGCTTTGATGCTGGCGGTGCCTGAACCTTCCGTCATGGCGCTCTCGCTCATTGGGGGGCTGTGTGTATTGCTCCTGAGTCGCCGGCTGCGGCACAAAGAGTAGCGGAGGGGCGGAAGACTTTAAGGGGCGCGAGCATTGGCTCGCGCCTTTTGCTTTACGAACGGATTCAGCAGGTCAGGGAGGCGTGACTGCCCGGTAGAAAGTCCGCGAATTGCTACTGGCGCCGGAATTGGTATGCCAGAACTGGCCTGCAGCCAGGGCATTTGTTGCAACCCTGAACCAGTTCAGCAAGTTGGTGGAACTCTGAATGACGACGCCCTGCGGCGCATTACCGGTGACGCGAAAGGCAATGCGGCCCCCAGCCAGGCGGGTCAGCGAATCTAGCTGCAATTGCGAGTGGTTGACATTCAGCGACCAAGTAAGGGTTTGACCCAAGAGGGCGGTGGGATCGGTGCGCACCAGGGGTGTGTTGTCCGTGACCAGGGCAGAGATCCAATTGCTGCCGAAGGGAAGCGTTTGAGGGGGCAAAGTCATGTTGGTGTTGCTGGCCCCGAGGTAAGGCGCACCATTCGTCAACCATTGGACACTCAGACTGTGCGAAACCGGTTGGAGAAGGTTTACGCTGAAGGAGAGGGGCTGGGTGTTCGTAGTCAACAAGTAAGTGCTGGCCGGTGAGAACGAGTCAATGGGCCGCACCTTCTGGTAGATGGCCAAGACCAGGGCTTCGCTGCAAACGGGGCAGAAGGGCTGGCCGAGGAAATTCATGACGCAGCTACTATAGGTGGGGCGGTACCAGCCTGTTTCGTGGTAATGGGCGCCTTCGAAGAGGCCAACGACGCCGTCCTCCCCATAGTTATTGGGGGTGGGAACAGGAGTGTTGGTGGCGATCCAAGCCTGCCACTTTATCAAAGTGCGGTTTGTTTCTCGCGTTGTGTTCGGCTCTTCGATGTCGGGAAAGCCCGGATAGGGTGTGGTGTATTCATCTCCCAAATTGGCCAGCACGTGAGCCGTTTCATGGGACAGGATCGAGGGCTGGCCCATGACCGCCTCGGTTGCGACGGCACTGGTGGACACGATCGCCGTCTTGCCGAAGGCGTCGGAGCCGCCCGGTTTGGGATCATTGACCAGGAGGATTGCAAGATAAGATTGGGGCGGGAAGGGTTGGAGAAGGGCATCTACCTTGCCTTGGCCGGTGCTGTCGGGGGGTATGGTGATGTAGTAGTCCCAATCTGGATCATAGAAGCTGTTGAAGTAGGTGCTATTGGTGATGGTGTGTCTGGGATGGTCGGAACCAGATTGGGCGGAGGCAATCTTGATGGCGAAAGCGTTCACGTAGCTGCTGTACTCCCGCCAGGGCAAGTGGGACAGGAGAGTATTGACCGCATTGGTTGCGTCCACGAGAAACTGACCAAGCTGGCTGGAGGTGTAGCCTTCGGAAAGGAAGACGAGGTTGAGGCGATTTGAGATGGGGCCATTGGTGAGAATGGTCTCCATCGAGGTTTGGGCCGAAGCAGGCGGCGGGCTGGCAGCGGCCACGATGGCCACGAAAAGGCCGACAGCAACACCGAAGGCCGATCCTGGCCAATTGAGGCGCCGATCACGGCAGGGGGGCGGCAGGAAGTGTGCCGGGCGTCTCACACTACTAGTAGCTAAGCCGGAAGAACCGGTTGCTCGTGGTGGTGGACACGGTGACAACATATTGACCGTTGATAAGGACGGGATTGTTCGTCACGATGGCCCAGGGAATGGGTGGGGAGAGGGTGTCGGTTTGCTCGAGCACAAAGCCCGGGGTGTTTGTCCAGGCCAGGGCAACCTGGCCGCTGGAGAGCAGCGAAGCGATGGACAGGATCGGCGGCTCGGGCGCCACGGAGACGCCAATACAAGCGGAGAATTCGGAGGTGTTGCCGGTGCTATCCGTCGCGGTGGCGGTGACAAAAGTATAGCCCGGGGGCATCGGCGTGGGCAGGGTGGCGACAAAACTATTGGTGCAATTGGCGTCCGTTATGACCGACTTCTCGCCCAGGTAGAACTGGCCCTCGCCGACGCCCGTTGGGTCGCAGGAGAAATTGGCGAAGAACTGGAGCAGATAAGTCTTGTTGGGCCGGCTATTGAGCGTGCCGTGAATTTCGGTGCCACTGCCGCTGAGCGCCTTGACGAGCACCGGGCAGTTATTGGACAAATTGGCGGCGCTGGTGCTGCTTCCGCCGCAGAAGTTAATGCCATTGATGCCGGCGAGGTTGCCCAAATCAATACCCAGGGCATTGTTGGAGAATATCGCATTGCCCAGAATGGCGTTGTTGGTGCTACTGTTGCGGATGCGGACACCAGTGTAAGCCTTGGCGAAAGCAATAGTGTTGCCGGCACCGCCGGTGCCGCCGATGGTGGTGTTACGGGTGCCGATTTCGCAGTCTAAAGAGTGCCAGGTGTTGCCCAAAGGGCTGAAGCCGTCCACTTTGGTGCCGATCAGGTTGCCCTGAATCACAGTGCCGGGTGCATTATACAGCAAGATGCCGGTGGTCTTGTTGCCGGAGATCAAGTTGCCTGCTCCAGCGATCACCCCGCCGATGGTGTTGGAGGGCGCGTTTTCCACGTAGATGCCCTCGTGCGTGTTGCCTAACGGCAAGGTGCCTGTGATGTCGGTGCCGATCTTATTGCCTTGAATGGCGTTGCGGGTGGCGCCGGCGCCAATCAGGTAGATGCCCGCATCCCCTCTTACAACAGCGTTGGCGGAGATCAAGTTGCCGGCACCGGGAGTGGTCCCGCCGACGAGATTGCCAGGCGCTCCCGAGATTCCCACCCCGGCCCAGACATTCATCAAACCGGCCTTGCCGTCGGCCGTCGTGCCGATCAGGTTGCCCTGAATAAGGTTGCCCACGGCATTGTTGCCGACCAGGCTGACGCCGTTGTTGGTATTACCGGAAATGACGTTGCCTGCGCCGCTCGCTGTTCCACCGATCAGATTTCCTGGCGACACAATGTAGATTCCGCAAGAGTTCGACCATACTGATGGCCCCCAGGACAAGGCTGATAGTCCTCGAACATCCGGGCCGATATAATTGCCTTGAATGGTGTTAGTTGCGGCGGTGGCGGGGTAGATCTCGATGCCATGTCCCGTGTTGCCCGAGATGACATTCCGCGCGCCGGCGTTGATCCCGCCAACCGTGTTGGAGTTGGCGCTTTCAATCGAAATGCCGTTAGCCCCATTTCCGAGGGCGTTGGTGCCGGTTGCGTCCACGCCAACGTAGTTGCCTTGAACCAGATTGGCGTTGGCGCTGGTGGTGATGTAAACACCGGATAAGCGATTGGCTGAAACAACGTTCCGCGCCCCGGCCGTTAAGCCGCCAATGAGATTGCTGGTGCAACCGAGAATGGTAATGCCAGAAAAGCCATTGCCTAGGGGCAGCCTGCCGGAGGTGTCCGTGCCGACGTAGTTGCCCTGGACGAGGTTGTAGTAAGCCCCCGTGCCTCGCAGGAACAGGCCTACTTGGCCGTTCCCCGAAATTAGGTTGCCGGCACCAAGGTTCGTCCCGCCAATGGTGTTGGCTCGCGTGCCGTTTAGGGTGATGCCGTCGGCCGCATTAGACAAGGCCAAGCCCCCGTTAACCTGTGTACCGATGTAGTTGCCCTGAACCGTGTTGTTCATCGCACTTGGGCCGTAGATAGAAACGCCACTGGCGCCGTTTCCGGAAATGATGTTGCGGGTGGCGGCTGAGGTGCCGCCGATTTGGTTGCCGCTTGCATTGTAAATACTGATTCCGTTGGTGCTATTGCCCAGTGCGGACGTGCCGGCTACGGTCGTGCCAATGAGGTTTCCCTGGACAACATTGCTGCTGCAGTTGTAGAGATAGATGCCGGAACCGGTATTGGCCGAAATGAGATTGCGGTTGGTGGCAACGGAGCCGCCGATCCAGTTTCCCGATGACCCGAAGACAAATACCCCGCCGAAGGTGGGAGGAGATGCGCCATTGCCTTGGCCGAGGTTGCCGGTGGGATCAGTGCCGATGAAGTTGCCTTGAATCAAGTTCGTGCCGCCTGGCCCCTCGATGAAGATACCGGCTCCACTGAAGCGGTTGATGGCAAGGCCGCGGATGGTGCTGTTGCCGCTGAGCAAATGAAGCCCGTGGCTGCCAGTGCCAGCAGTGGTGCCGGTAATCTGAATGAGCGGGGTGCCGGCGAAACCAGGCTGGCTGGCGCCGTCAATCACCACGGGGTCGATGATCGAAGGCAGTGCACTGGTTGGGGCAATGGTGCGGACCCCAGTGCCGGGGATATGGAATATGATCGTGTCAAGGCCGTTCGCGGCATTGGCATCTAGAATAGCCTGCTGCAGAGAACCCGGGCCGCTGACGCTGCTGTTCGTGACAAGCAGAGTTGCGGCACTACCCTGCAACGCTGCAAACATAGCCAGTGCGGCTGTCGCAACTAGAGCACAGCGTGGGGCAGCCGCAGCCGAAATGGAGAACAACCAAAGGCTAATGGCAGATAAGGAATCCGTGCTGTGCGCAGTAGTAAACGATTCCCGCAGGCTTTGAGGAATTTCGCGGATAGTGCTACGAAGAGAAGTTGTCGTTCGCAGAACTGAAGCCCAGTTTTCGTCCATCATAAACACTGTGCTGACTGAGCGCATAGTATCATGCTGAGCGGTCCAGGCAAGAATATTAGGGGAGAATATTAGGTTATTCGCGGGTTCTTACCTCCAGCACCCCCGCCAAACGGGCTCGACGCCATTGCAGTGGTCGCACGCCGGCGTTGGCTTGCGGCTGGCTGGTGGATAGCTTGTTAGTGCGATCAGGCTACGGTGTGGTTCCCATGGGGCCCGACCCCCATGGGAACCACACCGTAACACCACCGTGTCGTCACCAGATCACCATGCCAGGGGTGCCGGGGTCAGCGGGGACTGGAGAAGGCAAGTACGCAACAGCACTGTCCAATTTGTGGACGGTGTGCGGGTTGTGTAAAGACCGGGTTCATGGTGGAGGTTGGGAGGGACCATCCGGTTGTATCCGGTTGTATCCGGGGACCAATGATGACTTCGTGTTCTCTGTGCAAACGGGGAGCACGCTACACCCGCGCAAGCAGCCAGGCTAGCCAGCAACGAACAAGCTTATGATCAGTTGATTCTGCTTCACAGAGCGAATTGCTTGTGCCAGTGTCCACCTTTGCTCTGGGAACGGATTGGCGGGCACGGTCGCTGCTGCCGGTTCGGCACGGAGCCGGATTCAAATGCGAGTGTCACGGATGGCAAATGCCAGACACATCCAATCGCTAAAGCGAACGTGAACATTGATAAGTTGTGGATTAGTGGCTGAACACCAACATCTCAACTCCCGAATCTTGAAGCGCCAGCAAGGCCAGGCTCCCTCGATCGCCAGCGCTGCGTTGCTGGCGGTTGGCCTCGTCACGGTTGCGTCAGGGCAGGAAGCCGTTCGCATGTCTATGGCCAGTGCGGAGGCGGCGGAAGCGCGGCGAAGGGCGGCTACGACCACCGATTATTACAATCTCAAGTTGGGGCCGACTGCCTGGCGGTTTAGAACAGCACTGGGTTTGGAATACAATGACAATGCCGGCAACGCCCAAGACAATCCTGAGGCCGACTTCATCTTTCGCCCACAGGTCAACACTCAGTTACTGTGGCCTGTCTCTGAGAAGAACAGCATCAACTTGAATTTGGGCGCTGGTTACTCGGCCTACGTCCAGCATCCCGAGTTGAGCCGATACTTCATCACGCCGAATTCCGAGTTGTCGTTTGACATCTATGCGGGCGATTTCTGGATCAACCTCCACGACCGGGTCTCCGTAACAGAGGACAGTTACCTGGATCCGACCGTTGCCGGAACGGGGAACTACTCGCTGTTCGAGAACACGTTGGGTGTGAGCACACTCTGGGATCTGAACAAGGTTGTGTTGCGCTCCGGCTACGACCACGCGAATAGCAGTGTTCTGAGTGGGAATCAAGGTCGGCCGGATGGGCAATCCGAATTATTCTCCTTTTCCGCGGGCTATGCCCCGAAGCCACGAGTGCTGCTGGGTGTCGAATTGGGCGGGGCTCTGCTTCAATACTCGGGTGCCAATACCCTGTACAGCGACGCCCGGCAATGGAACGTCGGGGGCTTTTACGAAACACAAATTAGCGAGTATGTTGACTTCACAGGGCATGCCGGATACACCGTATATTCGCCTCAGTCGAGCGGGGGCACTGTCCCCGGCGATGATTTCGGCGGAATGTATGCGCAGCTCGCCCTCACCCACAGGATCAGTCGGTATGTGGATCAATCTCTGGCAGGCTCGCGGACCATTCAGACTGCGCTTCTCGGTGGCACGGTTGATATGTATTCATTCAGTTGGCGGGCCAACTGGCGGGTCATTCGCAAGACCAGTCTCTCCACGTCATTCGTTTACAATCACGGCTCGCAAGTGAGTCCGGGCTCCGAGACGTTCGATCAGTACGGCCCGCAGATAGGACTCGGGTGGCGCCTCGGTGAGAAACTCTCCACCAGCCTGGGCTACCAGTTCTACTGGCGCAGTTCCAATGAATCGGGGAGGGAGTATTCTGTTAACATCGTGAGTCTGGGTTTCAGCTATACGTTCTAGCTCGAGGAGCCTTTGCGAAAGTTACTGACATTTCCTCTGCGGGTTGCTATAAGACATGCATACTGAGTAATTGAACAAATACGTCGCAAACGTCTTTATCGTAATGCTGGTGCTGAGTGGATCGGCCGCTTGGGCCCAGACGTCCGATGCCATCAGGTCGCTCAAAGCCACAGGTCCTGTGTTCATGGACTTTGAAACGCTGGCGCAACCGTTTCCACAGTCCGCACCTGTCCCCGCGACCACTGTCAACACCAGCGGGGTGCCTGCCGTTAGCACCACGGCTCCGGCGACTGTGGCTACCGTGACGGGTTACGTGCCGGACGACAAGTATCGTCTCCGGGTGGGGGACAAGATCAGTCTCCAGATAATCGAAGACCGAGATGCGCCGAGAAGCCTGGTGGTGGCGGATTCCGGTGAGTTGGACGCGCCCTACATCGGCCGGATCGCGGCAGCAGACAAGACGTGCAAACAACTGGCGGATGAACTCAAGGCGCAGTTGGAGAAGGAATACTACTATCGAGCCACTGTGGTGATTGCACTGGACCTGGCCAACAAGCTGCTGGGGCGGATTTATGTTTGGGGCCAGGTGCGCAACCAGGGCCCGATTGAACTGGTTGTCAATGAGAACCTGACCGCGGGCAAGGCTATTCTGCGCGCCGGCGGCTTTGCCGACTTCGCGAACAAGAAGAAAGTGAAAGTAATCCGCAACGCGGAGGTGGACGGCCAGGCCAAACAGACATTTGAACTGAACATGGCGGATATCCTTGAAAAGGGGGCGACCGAAAAGGACGTGGTCCTCGAACCGGACGATTTGATCATTGTTCCGTCCCGGCTGATTAGTTTGTGAGCTCGCCTTTGTGACGCATGAATGAGCAAACCGTTCAACCCGCGCTGGACCGGTCCACCTCAAGGGCGCATTTTCATGCGCGGCTGAGCCGCTACCGCAACCTGTTGCGAGAGAAATGGTGGGTGCTGGTCTTGGGTGCGGCAATCGGCGCGGCGATCAGTGCAGTGCTGGTTTGGTATGCGCCTCCGACGTTTGTGTCTGTCGGGCGTATGATCGTGAGCATTAAGCTAACGATCCAGCCCGCATCACTCTATTCAGAGGAGCTTAGCAACTTCCTGGGCACCCAAGCGGCCCTGATGCAAAGCAGCGCGGTGATCAACCGCGCGCACACGCGTGTGTTGGCGCAGAAACCGGAGGTGAAAATGCATCCGGTGGCGTTGAATGTCTCCGTTCTCCCTAAGACCACAATCTTTGTCCTGCGAGCCACGGGTGGCGATCCGGATTATACGCAAGCGTTCTTGCAGGCCTGCATGGACGAGTATATTGCCTTGAAGAAAGAGATGCGGATGCAGACTTCCGACACGACGGTAGCCGGTCTGACGGAACAAGTGATGCGGCTGGAAAAGGAATTACGTAGAGCTGAAGAGGAGATCGCCGAGTTCCAGAGCACGAACAGCGTGGTTCTGTCCCAGGAACAGGGAGCCGGCGCCGCCAGTTACGACGCGGCGCTTAACCAGCGAATTGCGACGCTGAAAGCCGAATTCGAACTGCTGCACAAGGTGACGCTGGATCAGAATCTGAGCCGTCAACAGGCGGAAGGCACCGGTATGCCAGCAGCGAGTGGGCCGGTCCAGGATCCAAGCGGGACCCTTCCGCAGGACTTGACCGGAAACTCCTCACCGGCGAGCGTCTCGACGGGTCAAGCCACCGCGACCGCAGTTGATCGAATGGACGCGGACTACCTCAAGGCCAAACAGCAAGTGCTCCTGATGAAGGCGGAGATGCAGGAGTTGTCCCAGTACCTCAGGCCAAAGCATCCTAAGATGATTGCGATGAAGGAGGAGATTGGCCGGCGGGAGGAGTTGCTCAAGATTTACCGCAGCCAAAGCGAGGAGCAGTTGAGGAGCCGTAAGGACATGCTGGCTTTGGAGATTGGAATTCTGGAGAAGCAATTGAAGGCGCGGGATGAAAGGAGCTTGGTACTCCAGCAGAAGGCTGCTGAGTACCAACGGCTCAAAGCGAATGTGCAGCGAATCCAGGCGCTGTACGATCAACTGCTGGCTACTATGCAGACCCTCGATGTCAACAAGGAGATTAGCCCGGAAAGCGTCGAACCCATTGAGAGAGCTTCTGTAGCCTATCGGAACCGGGCGGAGCTGCGGAAGAAGCTGGCAGTCGGCGGGTTGGTTGGATTGATGCTGGGGGTGGGATTGTTGATGTTGTTGGACCGGCTGGACGACCGGATGAGTTCTTTCACCGAGCTGCAGGATTTACTTGATGAAAACGTGTTGGGCCAGGTTCCCAGAGAAGGGTCCATCAGCTCGAGGAAGCAGACGTGTCTGATTGAGCAAGAGGATATGCGACATTCCTTCGTCGAGGCATACCGCAATCTTCGTTCCTCTCTCCTCTATATGGCCGAGTCGGGCGAACGGCCTAAGACTGTTCTCGTGACCAGTTCGGTGCCGAATGATGGCAAGTCGATCACAGCCGCCAACCTTGCCATTACGATGGCGCGCGCCGGCTCCCGCGTGCTCCTGGTGGATGCCGACCTTCGCAGGGGGGGGCTGCACCGACTTTTTGGCATTCCGGCCCAGCCAGGGCTATCGGAAGTGCTTGCTGAGGGGATAGCTTGGGAAACGGTTGTGCGCGCGACGAAGTTCGGCAGCCTGTTTGTCCTGCCTGCCGGCGCCTTCACGGGCAAATCGAGTGAGTTGTTTATTGGTGAAATCACAAGAAGCTTCATTCAGGAATCCGCGGCGAAGTATGACTACGTGATAATGGACACGGTGCCGGTTATGGCCGCCGATGATGTGACCAGCCTGGCGCCGCAGGTGGATGGTGTGATCTTCGTGGTCCGTGCCGCCTTTACCTCCGCACGCGTGGCCCGGGCGTCCCTGGATTCACTATACCAACGCCAAGTCCGCGTGCTCGGCCTTGTCTTCAACGCGGTTCGCCCAAGCTCCGAGGATTACTACTACTACCGGTATCGAGATTATTACAGGCCATATCCTGCGGCCAGGGCCGAATCCGACGTTGCGGCCGGGCGTGGACGGTGAGTCAGACGCACTACAGGTCCGTAACTTGAATTGACCTCAGCGCAAAGTTGTGCGCGGGCGTATCTTCGCGATCCCTTGGTTGATCAAAGGAGCTTGGCCAGCAACTCGTCGTTCGTCTTATGCTTCCGAAGGGCAGCGACGAGCGTTTCCATCGCTTCGACCGGGTTCAAATCCACCATGGTGCGGCGCAGTTTGCGGACCGCCTCAATCTGGTGTTTCGGGAATAGCTTCTCTTCTTTGCGCGTCCCGCTCTTGGGGATATCAATGGCTGGGAACAAACGCCGGTCCGAAAGCTTGCGGTCCAGAATCAACTCCATGTTCCCAGTGCCTTTGAACTCCTGGAAAATGAGCTCGTCCATGCGCGAGCCGGTATCCACGAGCGCAGTGGCCAGGATAGTTAGCGAACCGCCCTCTTCAATCTTGCGAGCGGAAGCGAACATCTTACGGGGGATTTCCAACGCGCGGGCATCCACGCCGCCGGTCATGGTGCGGCCGCTGCCGCCGTGCGCGCTGTTGTAGGCGCGTGCCACCCGGGTAATGGAGTCTAGTAAGACAAAGACATCCTTGCCCGCCTCCACCATTCGCCGGCAGCGCTCGATCATGAACCGCGACAGGCGGACGTGGGTCTCCAAATCCTGGTCGTTGGACGAGGCGACCACCTCTGCTTTCACTGATCGCTGAAAGTCGGTGACTTCCTCCGGCCGCTCGTCAATGAGCAGGACCATGACATGGACTTCGGGATGGTTGGTGGTGATGGCGTTGGCGATCTGCTTGAGAATGGTGGTCTTGCCGGTGCGCGGAGCGGCGACGATCAAGCCGCGGGTGCCCTTGCCCAAAGGTGTCACCATGTCAATGACGCGGGTTTCGATGAGGTCGGGGGTCGTTTCGAGCCTAAACTTCTCGATCGGGTCAATGGTGGTCAGGTTTTCGAAGCGCACCATCTTGGTGTAATCCGCAAAGACGATGTTGTTGACCTTGTCCACCGACTTGAGCTGGGGGCTGTTGCCGCGGTGGGGAGGTTGAGTGGGGCCGGCTACGTAGCTGCCCTCGCGCAAGAAGCTGCGCTTGATAGTGTCCGGCGTGACAAAGATGTCCGTCGGTTTGGGGTGAAAGTGGTTTTCGGCGGTGCGGAGAAATCCGAAGCCCTTCTCCGAGATCTCGAGATAGCCGGCGCCGTAATCGGCGGTGGCGGCGCTTTTGCTTTCGCTGTCGGTTGCTGTGCTCATATCAGTTTGCGTGTCGTCGAAGGTTCTTCGGAATAAATCCCCGAAAACCACGTTTGAACTTTGAATTTTTGGGAAGCTGCTGCGCCGGCTTGCCATCATAGTTGCCCGCCGCCCGCAGTTAACAGACCTTCGATCGCGCTATAACTACCGGTAATTCCGCACCCGCGCAACAAGTATTTTTAAATAATTGATACTACCCACCGACCTGAGCCCTGGCCTCGGCGGCCAAGGGCGTGCTTAAGTAGCGCTCGCCGGTGGAGCAGGCAAAGGTGACGATCAACTTGCCCTTGTTCCCAGGCCGTTTGGCGATCTGGATGGCTGCCCATACGTTGGCACCCGAAGAAATGCCCGCCAGGATGCCTTCCTCCTTGGCCAGCCGCTGGGCCATGGCGAACGAGTCTTCGTTGCTCACTTGGATGCATTCAGTGATCTGCGGATTGCCCTGCGAATCTCTGAGATGCAGGTTTCCCGGGATGAAACCAGCGCCGGCGCCCTGGATCTTGTGGAGGCCAGGTTTAAGCGGTCGGCCGGCGAGAGTCTGTGAAATGACCGGGGAGTCCTTCGGCTCTACCGCTATGGCCTGGAAGGAAGGCCTGCGGGGCTTGATCATTTCGCAACAGCCGGTAAGGGTGCCGCCGGTGCCCACGGCTGCTAACACGATATCCACCTTCCCATCCGTGTCGTCCCAAATCTCCTGAGCGGTGGTCTGACGATGAACCTCCGGGTTAGCCGGGTTCTCGAACTGCTGCGGAACCCAGGCCCGGGGGGTATCTTTCGCCAACTGCTCCGCCTTGGCGATTGCTCCTTTCATGCCTTCGGGGCCGGGCGTCAGGACGAGCCTGGCTCCCAGCATGGCCAGTAGTGTGCGCCGCTCCTGCGACATCGTCTCCGGCATGGTGAGAATGAGCTGGTAGCCCTTGGCTGCCGCCACAAAGGCCAGCGCTATGCCGGTGTTGCCGCTGGTGGGTTCGATAATTACCGAGTCCTTTGTAAGTATGCCGCGCTTCTCCGCGTCTTCGATCATTGCCATGCCGATGCGGTCCTTCACGCTGCCAAGAGGATTGAAGTATTCGCACTTCAGCAGGACCGTGGCGGGCAAGTCGTGCGTGACCTTGTTCAGACGCACGAGCGGCGTGTGCCCGACCGTTTCAACAATGTTGTTGTATATGCGACCCATAAGGCCTCAGCGTGTCCTGGCGAACTTCCTGTTCCCGTTCGCGCTTGTGGCAATCTCCGCCGGATGCTGGGCGCGGACAAGCCCAAAGAACATAAAGTCCCTGCCCGGCCTTGCGGCCGAACAGGGACTAAATGGGGGATGGGAGTTCGCCACGCTCTCTTTCCCGCGCTGGCATTGGGCGCCTAATTGGCTGCCAGCTTCCCGACGCTATTCTCCACGGCAAGCGGAGTCTTCGGCCTCGTAGCAGGGCCGTCCAGCATCTTGCGATCACTGGATTATTGAGTGAGGCTTTTCAGCTCGCTTGGGCTGGTGGTTGCGCCACCGGCTTGCGAACCAGGCCAAGACACGTCTGTGTCTTCTTATCCGCGTCTTAACCACTTAGCTCCAGGTCAGCCACCGCCTGTTAGCAGCGCGTTTGCCCGGTGCCACGGGTCTCGCCTCTTAACTCTCAGGTCGCCTTTTGTCCACAGATCAGCGGTGTTGTTTTTAACATCGCCGACCTCTCGGAAGGTTTTCACGGGTCCTGCCGAGACCACGTGTCCTTCCCGGTCCAGGGGCTCACTTTGTCCCGCTTTTCAGCGTCTTTCAATTGGCAGATGCCGCAATGCGCTTCTGCCGGAGCCGCCTGCCCGTGCTGATGCACAGTAGCAACCGGATACCCTCTGGGTAACTGCGATTCCCCCGGGCTCGAAACTCACCCGGGCTACTTGATTCGATTTGGAGTGGTTTCTAATCACTCCTTACCGCTCAGTCCCTTTTTCGCGTTTACTGACAGCGCACGAACGCTGCCAGAGGAACTGGTGAATCCTGCCTCCGTTCCCGAACCTTGCGGCCCGGCTTGAGAGGAGCTGAGCCAACCAGCCTGACTCAACCTTTCCCCAGTCACCTGGGATTATCTCCGAGACGTTCAGCTTCAATCTATTGACCGCTTCTGTCCATCCCAGTTCTTTCAATGAACTGGGAAGAGCTTAACAGAATTTCACAATCCGACAACGGATTCTTACGCACAACTTATTCACCGTTTTAGCCCTGTGAACAGTTTGCGAATAACTCTCAGGGCTCAATCATTATCGTGGTTTTGCGAGGGGAGGTTGCGGGTTATTCACAAGGCGAATTCCGCCGCGGAGCCAGCGGTGAACAACTTCCGGTGTCCGAAAACAATCGTCCAGCCGTGGTTGCTCCGGATCGAAAGTGCAGAATTCGACGAAATCAAATTTGCACCACTGTCGGACGGGCGACGATGCCGATACGGTGTTCGCACCTGGCGATGGCCTGCGGCTGGCTGGGTGGGTGGCTTGCTATTCCGGTCGGGCTACGGTGTGTATCCCATGGGGAGCGCTCCCCATGGGATACACACCGTAGCAGCACCCTCCCGTCACCGTATCACCATGCTGGGCGTGCTGGGGTCAGCGGGGACTGGAGAAGGTCAGCAGGCACCGTCACTGCCCCAAGTATGGAAAGCGCGCGGGCTGCAGTTCAGAAGTGCGCATGCGGTTCAAGGCGGGGAGCAACGATGACCTCGTGTTCCCTGTGACTCGCCTATCTGGGCCGTGCAGGTTTGAACCACAGTTGCTACTTCCCGGGAATCCGTGATAGACGATTCGTCTACATCGGGCACACACACCGCCGGGGAACTTCATCTCGTCCACCTGTGGACGGTCAACCATGCCCTGTCTTGAGCGCTGAGACCCGCGGCGGTGGCGGCGTGAGCTGCGGGCCGAGGAAACCGTCAGGCCGTGGCCGAGGCCTTGGGCGCGGCCTTGGCCTTGGTTTTGGCTTTGGCGGCGGATTTCTTGCGCTTCAGATAGGCCTTCCGCCGTTTTTGTTTCTCAGCTTTATTATATTGTTTGCCCATAACTCTTTACATTCCTGACGTATTCCGGTTGTTTAGCGCACTATGACGATTCGTTGGCGGTTATTCAATCTCTATTTGCTGGTGACGGTGGCGGTCACCATGGTTTGCGGATGCCAAACCTCTTCCTCCGGAACCAAACCCAAAAAGCTGCTTAGCACCTTGCGCCTGCACCTGGAAGCAAGCCGTTCCGCCACCGAGGCCACCGAAGTTGTCCCCATTTATCGTGTCGAGCCGATCATGGTTAGAGTCGAGAAAGTCCCGTTCCTGACCGAGGGCGATGTGGCTGAGGCGAAAGTGGTTGATGTGGGGGACGACTTCGCTCTCTGCATCAGGTTTGGCGGGCTTGGCGCCGCCCTGTTCGAACAACAAACGGCCGCCAATCGCGGCAGGAGGATTGCGATTTTCAGTCAATTCGGCGAGCACATCGAGAACGCCCGTTGGCTGGGGGCCCCCGTAATCGCTTCCCGCAGCAGCGACAGCGTGCTGACCTTCACCCCGGACGCCACCCGTGCGGAAGCGGAGGAGATCGCCACTGGCCTGAACAATGTGACTGAGAAGGTCAAAACATGGGTAGACCGTTGATGCTGATGGGATTGATGGTCGCTGGTGCCGTTCAGGCTCAGCCGTTTCATCTTCCCACCGCCAATCATGCGTTGTTTGTCAAGGGCGGCGAGGAGCGGTATTTCGTTGGCACGGTTGGCAAGCCGTGGACCAGCGGCACGTTTGGCTGTGTACGAACCGGCGGGTGGCAAATGCACGAGGGACTGGACATCCGGTGCACACAGCGCGACCGGCGCGGTGAGCCGACGGATCCGGTACTGGCTGTTGCCGACGGCACGGTCGCCTACATCAGCACTCGCCCCTCCCTGTCAACCTATGGCAACTACCTGATTCTCCGTCATCAGGTCGAAGGCTTGGAGGTTTACTCCCTCTACGCTCACCTTGGTTCGATCAGCCGTGACTTGAGGATCGGTCAGGCTGTTCGGGACGGCCAGGCTCTCGGGGTCATGGGCCGCACGGCCAACACGCGGGAGACCATCTCCAAAGAGCGCGCTCACTTGCACTTTGAGCTGAACCTGTTCGTCAACGATCG
The DNA here is from genome assembly GCA_035452965.1 of Candidatus Paceibacterota bacterium. Classification (NCBI taxonomy): domain Bacteria; kingdom Bacillati; phylum Minisyncoccota; species Minisyncoccota bacterium. Next base: position 71,380 of record DAOTCE010000025.1, read on the forward strand.
GTTCTCAAGCTGGTACAAGAAGACCTTCCCCACCCAGCGCAACGATCATGGCAACTGGAATGGTCAGAATTTGCTCGCGTTTGACCCAAGGGAAGTGTTCCTGCGGGGGCGCGAACAGGGCGCCAAATTCAGCTTGCTTAGCTTCCTTCGGCATCAAACCGAGCTATGCCGCGTACTGGTGCGCAAGCCTGAGTTCCCCTGGCTCAAACGGTATGCCCCCTTGGTTCGCCCCAACCCCCGCGCAGCAAGGGAAGGCGCCATCGGGTATGAAGTCGCGCTCAACTTCAACGGCGTCGCGTTTGAACTCATTCCTCGCGCCGCGTCGGAGGTCAAGGGAAAGGCCCAATTCCAGCTTCTGTCAGTCAATGAGGCTGAATACCGTAAGAACCCTGCCCGCCGTCTCGTGGTGCAAAGAGGTGGCCGCTGGGAACTTGCCAACCAAGGCCTGAATTTGCTGGGTTTGCTGACGTACTAGCCAATTGCCGGCCCGAGTTTCTGCTCGCACACTCCGCGGATACCTGCTAGTGTGCTGCGAGTCGGCGAAGCTAGAGCTGCATGGAAGCCTTTCTTCATCTTGTGAAGGACAACAGGGCGGACTCCATCCCGTCTCTGCGTGCACCCCGCTCTGGTGGACGCCTTGCTTTCACGCTGATCGAATTGCTGGTGGTTATTGCCATTATCGCCATCCTTGCGGCATTGCTGCTGCCGGCCTTGGCCCGCGCCAGGGAAAAAGGCTGGCGCATCTCCTGTCTCAGCAACCTCAAGCAACTGCAGGTCTGCTGGCATTCGTATGCCCTGGACCACAATGACCGCCTGCCACCGAACAACTCTATCGGCCTGGTTGGAGGCGGCACGGCCGCCGCCGCGGTGACTTGGTGCAGCAACTATGTGTATGACGTGGACCCGGCGGGCATAGTCAACGGCTTGCTGTTTCCTTACAACACGTCGCTCGGAATCTACCGTTGTCCGGCAGACCGCTCCACAATCACCACCCTGGACGGCGTCAAGCTTTCCCAGCCCCGCTGGCGCAGCTATAATATGAGCCTATGCCTCAACGGCGAGCCCGGCTTTGACCCCCATTCTCGATACACTCCGTCTTTCAGCAGATTGACGGCGATCCGGAACCCCGAACCTTCCAAGCTGTTCGTCTTCCTCGACGTGCATGAAGATGAAATCTATGACTGCACGTTCGGCATGCCAAACTTTCAGTGGTGGGGCGACGCGAAAGTCTGGTGGGATATCCCGGCTAACCGCCATTCCCAGGGCGGTAACCTCGTCTTTGCCGACGGCCATGCCGAGCATTGGAGGTGGAAGGTGCCGAAGGTATACAAGGGCAGTCTCCCCCAGGTTGTACCCGTCGAAGAACTGCCCGACTACCGGCGGGTACAGTCGGGCTATTTGCAGTATTGGCCATGAGCGGCCTGGCGGCGGCATTGGCCCCCCGTTTTTTCCCACTTGCACTGCCCGGCGTGGGCGACAATCTTCTGCGGGAACATGAACTACAAGATCTCACGGCGCGCGGCCTCCCTTTCACCATCGCTCACGCTGGCCATTGACTCGAAGGCCAAGAGCATGAAGGCCGAGGGACAGGACGTTGTCGGCTTTGGCGCCGGCGAACCGGACTTCGACACGCCGCAGCACATCAAGGACGCCGCTGCCAAGGCGCTTGCCGCCGGCTTCACCAAGTACACCCCGGCGGCCGGTATCCCTGAGCTGCGCGCGGCCATCGCTGATAAGCACAAACGCGAGAACGGCCTCACCTACAAGCCTTCGCAGATCATCGTCTCGTGTGGCGGCAAACATGCCTGTTTCAATGTCATACTCGCCACCTGCGAAGAGGGCGACGAAGTCATTATTCCCGCGCCCTATTGGCTAAGTTACCCCGAGATGGTCAAGATGGCCGGCGCGAACCCCGTCATCGTCCCGACCACGGACAAGACTGAGTTCAAGCTCACTCCCGACGCCTTGCGCGCCGCCATTACTCCGCGCACGCGCCTGTTTGTGCTGAACTCTCCCAGCAATCCCACTGGCTCGGTCTATACTGCAGACGAACTCAAAGCTCTGGGCGATATCTGTGTCGAGAAGAACGTCCTCATCATGAGCGACGAAATTTACGAGCACCTGCTTTACGACGGTGCCACTACCAGGAGCGTCGCCAGCTTCTCCACGTCGCACTTCGAGCACACGATTATTGTCCACGGCTTCGCCAAAGCCTGGAGCATGACGGGTTGGCGCCTGGGTTGGTGTGCCGCGCCGGAGCCTATCGCCAAGGCCATGGACGCCGTCCAAAGCCACAGCACCAGCAACCCAACCAGCTTCGCCCAAAAAGGAGCCGTCGCCGCCCTCACTGGGCCGCAGGATCACCTCAAGCTCTGGCTGGCCGAGTTCAACAAGCGCCGCGTCTATGCTTGGACGAAGCTGAATAGCATCCCCGGCTTGAGTTGCGTAAATGCCAAGGGTGCCTTCTACCTCTTCCCGAACATCGTTAAGACCGGCCTGAAGTCCACTGACTTCTGCGCCCGGCTGCTCGAAGCCGAGAAAGTCGCCGCTGTGCCCGGCATTGCCTTCGGCGCCGACGATTACATCCGGCTCAGCTATGCCACCAGCATGGCTAACATCCAGAAGGGCCTCGACCGCATCGAGAAATTCTGCCGCAGTCTCGTGAGCTGACCCCGCTTGGAGATCATCGGCGCGCCCCGCAGGCCCCATGCTGCCCGCCCAGAAACCCTCGCGGTTGGACTTAAACCGCTGCCGCACCGTTGGCAGACGGCGGCCTCAGCTCACCACGTCCGAGTTCGACTGGGCCATGAGCCGGGCGCGGGCGGCCTCCATGTCGGCCCTGACTTGGACAATACGGGCACGAATCAGCTCGCGGTTTTCCTCTCTGGCTACGAGCAGTTCGCGGGTAAGTTCTTCGATACGCTCCTCGTAGGCGCGGTTCTGCTGCTGAATCTGCTGCTCAATGCGCGTCAGGCGCTGTTCGACCGCCATGGCTTTGAGCGCGACGACCTGTTGAGTTTGCAGCAACTGCGCCCGATCCCGTATAAGCTTCCTCGTGAAAGTTTGCTTCAGCCATTGGCCCAGTTGGGGTATCAAACCGGCGCGGATGACCGCCAGGGCTCGGTCGGCACGCTGCTCGGCGGCTAAAGCTTGCTGGCGCAGGGCCTCGGTTTGGGTTTGCGTGGTGCCGGCTGCTTCCATGCGAATCAGCGGGCTGGGGGGCGGTGGTGTGTGACCTTTGCCCGCGGTGGATTCGGCAGCGGATTGTGACGCCATAACCACTGTGTAGCCTGACGGAGCCTCCACGTCATTTGTGAGAAGCGCTGGTGATGGCACTGACCGCGCTCGCCCCCTCCAGATCAAAGCCCAGACCACAGCGACGAGCGCCATTAGGCTCCCCAGCGCCGCCGCTATCCACAGCATCTGAGGCGGAGGGAATGAAGTTCTCGACCGCTCGGGCTCTGGCGTGTTGGAAACCACACGGTCGGCAGGCAGCCGTGCCGGCGCGCTGGCCTGCTCGGCGACCGCCGGCAGGGAGTCGGGCAGTTTTGGCAGTTCATGCTCCGCAGTTGGCGGTTGCAGGCGGGGCTTCCGTTCGGCGACCACTACAGGCGTGTCCAATTGCACGTCGCAGGTGACCGGAAAGCGCCTGGTGACCCCCAGGCGCATTATGCTGGGGTTGATGGCGCAATTAGCCGGTTGTGTGAAGATGTAATCTGCGAGCATGCCTGTCTGCCTGGCCCCAACCCGCATCGTAGGTCGCTCAGCGGCGGGCGTGTCCTGGAACACATCGCCGAAACCGGCTTCCTGCAACAATTGCAGTGGCGTGTTCGCCAGCGCTGCCTCGCGGCCTGGGACCGTGGCAAACGTGCCGCCGACGACAATGGCCTGTACCCGGTTGGTTCCCCAATTCCTTGCCGAATCAACTTGCAGCAGCAACTGCTCAATTGCGGCGGACAACCGCTCCTCCTGGGTGGCGGCATTCTGCTGCTTGCCGCCCGGACGCGGTTGCTTTGCGGCTGCGCCCGGCTGTTTTGCTGCGGGGCCGGACGGTTGGGCTGCTGTTTGGGCTGAGAAGAAGCCGACCCGCTGTTGGCCAATCTGCAGCGCCGCAAATGTGAAACCGCCCGGCAAGGGCGTAACACCTCGGTTGCGCCAGGGTTCAGACCACGAGAAAACGGCCCTGGCTCTAGCCTTGGCGAGGATGGCGACTTGCTGCTTGCGCAAAGTGCTGGTTCGCGGTTCTCGAAAGGCGGAGCAGGCCACTACGTTGTATTTGGCGGGCCAAAGTGCCTGCGCGAGTTGTTCGCACATCGTCCAGTCGTTGACCTGCTGCAGGAGAATGACATCCGGGTTGAGCTTTTTGAGCGCGTTGGCGGCAGCCGGGATGCTGATTCCATTGGTAATAGCTCCAGCAGCGTTGGTCCGCACGGTCGGCGGCTGCAGATTCCAGGAGGTTACGCGCAGAGGCTGGGCCAGGCTGCTCGGGACCAGGAGTAGCAGTGCCAGCGTCAGGAAGCCGGCGCCCTGCACCGACCTGAAAGCGGGTGAGGCGCTTAGCCCGAACGGTGCGCACATCGCGGTATGTGGTTGCGAAATGATGCGCTCAAATCAACCCGCCGGGCTCCTTGCTGTCAAGGTCGAATGAACTGTTCTGACGACTGCCTGAATCCTTAGCGAAGCACACTTTGCCGCTCAGCAATGTGGGGAACGGAGC
>DAOTCE010000026.1 GCA_035452965.1 Candidatus Paceibacterota bacterium
GAGCAGAACCGGGCTCTCCTCACCACCGGTGAATAACTTTGGATGAGCTATAAGCTGGTTGTTGGAGCGGCAGCCGGTAGGCGTAACCGGATGCATCCGGCTTGCGGCGCAAGTCTCAAGCCCATCTGCCGGGTGAGGCGATTCTTACGGATACCAGCCAGGTTGGATACCGCGCTATGGGCAGGAAGTAGGTTGGTGGCTTTGCGAAATTGCGCAGCATGGGAGGTCTATCTCCTTTCTCCCAACTGGGTATTCCATGACGTCTCACGCCTTACCTCGCCATCTCAAGAATTGCGATCTGGCTGGATTTGGCTGATAAATGCGGCCGACGAGTTGGCCAATACGCACATATCTGACTTTCAGTAGCGATCATGAGCTCACATATACCTCGACGCAGCTTTCTCAGAACCACAGCACTTGCGAGCGCCACTTTTCCGGTCGCCCTTCGGCATTCGTTGGCGGCCCCTTTGGAGGAGCCTGTTGATTGGCAAGTCCAGAACCGTGACCTTCGGGTCCACTTCTCTGCGGCTTCCGGGAAGCTGGCTGTGAAGCGGCGCGGAACGCTGGTCCTGTCAAATGCCGTTTCTCGCGCCGTCACTGCCGCCGGCGCACGGAGTACCAGCGCCCCTGATTACCAGCGCACATTTGAGGTCAAACCATTGGCGGACGCGCTAGGGGTTGGGAGACAGCTCATCGCCCGTTTTTCGGATGCCAAGAGACAACTCGATTTTGAGCTCCGCGCGGCTCTCTACGATGGGCGCGACGCCGTAGTCCTGGAAACGATCTGTCGAAATGTCTCTCGGAGCCCCATCACCCTCCAGTGTCTGGAGCCGTTGCGTGCCGTTGCGGAGGAATCCGCCGCGTGCTTTTGGCCGGGGACGACTCGCATTTTAACTAACGGCCAGATGTATTATGACGCCGGCAGGCTCAGCGAGGCCAAGGCCGGCGAGAACATCCGGAGCTGGTGGGATGTGGCGCTTCACGCTGGCGAGAAGAGCGATGGGCTGGTCATCGGTTACCTGGAAAACAAATCCTCGCTCGGACGCATCACTGCGGGATTAGGCAAGGCCGAATCGGGTATCGCCCGAGGTGACCGGTTTTCGCTCGTGGCCGAATCGGCTTATGGGCGGGGATTTGTGCTCGAACCTGGAAGCAGCGTCTCCTCGGACCGCTTGGTGCTCTACTTCGCGCCAACCACATTCACGGCCCTGGAATCCTACGCCCAAGCCATCGGCGAAGTCCACCGGGCTAAGCCAAACCCGCCGATCAACGGCTGGTGCAGTTGGTTCTCGTTCTTCGGCGCGATTACCGAAGCCGAGGTGCTCCGGCAGGCCGAGTTCGCCGCGCGCCAACTCAAGCCTTTCGGTTGCGAGTACATGCAGGTGGATGACGGCTTCTACCGCGCCTTCGGCGATTGGGAGGGCAACGACCGGTTCCCGCATGGGATGAGGTGGCTGGCTGAGCAGATTCGCCGTCTCGGCCTCAAGCCCGGCATCTGGCTGGCGCCCTACGTGATCACTGAGGGAACGGACATTCACCGCAATCACGCGGAATGGCTTGTCCACCACCCGGACGGGCGGCTCAGGCAAATCGCTCCAGGGCTGGTCGAAGGGCCAAAGGAGCCGCAGCGGCAAACACCGAAGCTCTACGCGCTCGACATCAGCCATCCCGGCGCGGCGGATTGGCTGCACAAGCTGTTCGACACCGTGGCCAATGACTGGGGTTACGACTTCATCAAGGTTGATTTTGTCGAGTGGTCCTTGCTGGCGGCAGAGCGCTACTTCGACCCGACTGTAACCAAGGCTGCCCTTTACCGGCGCGGCGCCGAAATCATGCGCCGAGCGATGGGACCGCATCGCCACTTGCTCGACTGCGGCCCTGGGCCAGTCACGGTTGGTTTGCTCGACAGCATGCGCATCGAACTGGACCAGCCCCCGGTCACTTGGCAGCAATACTTCCTGCATCCCGCCAGTACCGCGCCTGCCGCCGCGAAGCGCTATTATTTCCACAATCGCACCTGGATCAACGATGCCGACCACGTAGTGCTCGCCAATCTCACAATGCTGCAAGCCCAGGCCGCTGCCACGATTGTCGGCCTGTCCGGTGGCAACATGATCTCCGGTGACCGAATGAGCGACTTGGATGCGACCCGGCTCGAAATTCTGAAGAAGGTCTTTCCTTCCTGCGGCGAAGCGGCCCGGCCCATAGACCTGTTCGAGCGCGACCGCCCCGAGGTCTTCGCATTGCGAGTAAGAAGGAAGTTCGGCGAATGGCTGGTGCTCGGTATCTTCAATGGTGATGAGCAGTCGCCTGTCGAGAAGACGATCGCACTCGACCGCTTGGGCCTGGATTCCGGGAAGACCTACGTGGCCTTTGATTTCTGGCGGCAGAAGTTCTTCGGTGAGATTCGTGGGCAATTCACTGCCCGGCTTGAGCCGGCCTCGGTCACGCTGCTGGCGATCCACGAACGCAGCGGCGTGCCCCAACTAATCGCGACCGACCGCCATATCTCCCAGGGCGGTTTGGAGCTGGAGTCAGTAACCTGGGACACCGCCACAGCCACGCTGGGCGGCATGTCGCTTGGCCCTGCCAACACAAAGCATAACGTCTATCTCTACCTGCCGGAACAGCATCCCTGGGCTCAGGGCGACCCGTTCATGTTCTACGACTTCCCCGGCTACACACTCAAAGTGACGGAGGAGCACATCATGCGAGTGCATGTGCGGTTGGGTCCGGGTGGGCGTGTTCCCTGGTCCATAAACTTCAAAGAATTCTTCGCCCGGTAGGCCGATCACAAGGTTTTGCCGATACGGCCGGCATGGACATCGGGTAATCCCGCTGGCTTCGGAGGAGAGTGAATTTGACAGAGTCGCACTCTCTCCTCTCACACCCTTTGCATCCGGTCAATCAAGTGGTTCAACCCCCTCGGTCCCAATGGCCCAGTCGATTGGCAGGAATCCGGGCCGTCTCCGGGTAGATCAAATAAACCGTGTTCTTGGATTTCTTCCAGGCATTCACAACCTTCTCCCGCGCGTATGTGCGCCGGGCGCGCACATTTCTCCTGACCGATACGCCGGGGTCATTTGCTACTACATCCCCTTTGTCCGTGAAGCCGACGCAAACGATAAGATGTCCGTTGTCCGGCCCGCTCGTCCGATCACTGGTCAGGTAGGAGGAAACCGAAATGATCACCGGGACGCCCGCCGCGATCCAATCCTCAAGCTCGGCGATGTCTCCCAGCCGTGTGACGTAAGCTCGCATGCCAGGGTGTTGGCCGGCGAAGGCGGTGTTGAATGGCCAGTTTCCGGTGTCCGCGCGGCGCCCGTCGGCGATCGCTTTGGCGGTGGCGGGAACAGTGTGGTTCAGCTCCGGCCTATGCAACTTTAGGCCCCAATAAGCCAGAACCATCGAAAGCGACGTTGGGCTGCACCAGCCACCGCCGCCCTCATACTCGCCCTGGCGACGCTCGGGTACTTCCAGCACGTTGCCCCACGCGGCACGGTTCGGTTTCAAAATGGTGGCCGGCACAGTGCTGTTGCAGAACGAAAGGCCCAGGAACTTGAGCGACCGTTGCCCCTCCGCTCCACCCACGGTAATCCGAAGCTGCACCTTGCGTGTGACATTGCTCAGGACGAGCGTGTCTGTCTTGACGGTTCCATCCTGGTCACTCTGCCGGCGCACACTCTCCCGCGGGAACTGTTCCGGATCGTCGGACCATAAACCCATCGTGTAATAGCGCGTGACATGGTTGGGATAGATCGCGCGGGCTTCCACGTTGAGGCGCACGCCAAGCGGAACATTCCAGGAAACGACCAATTCGTTCCATTCAATAGGGGCCATGATTTCGGGCGAAAGCAGCACGATCTCGCCATTCGAGGGGCCCGGACTTCTTGAGAAATCGGATAGATCTTCAATCCCAAGGAAGGCGCAGCGCCTGTCACTCCCGACACTCGCCGCCAAGGTTGCGCACAAAACACTCAGCAACGCCGCAACCGCCAGCAACCCTGATGGGATGAGTAGTCGCCCCGTGTCATGCTGCGTGCGACAAAGCGCAGGTTTCGGGACACTCGCGTCATTTGTGATTGACGCAGTCTCATTCGCAGAATCAAAGTGCACGCCTGCCATGAACTCCTATCCCGATGCAATTCGGCAAGCTCTATCTTTGACGGTTCTGCCAATAGGGATGCTTCGCCGAGGCTTCCGCTCTGGCTTGCTGAGTTCTGTTGCCCCGGCGCTGAGGATTCAAGCGTCCTTGCCGCGGCGATACTTGACGCTCGACACTTGCCGAAGGCCAAGGCACCGGGGGTATGCCACCGCACCGTTGAGTTTGTTGACATCTACCCCACGCTCGCCGATCTCTGCGGGCTCACCCCGCCTGCCAACCTCGAAGGCAAAAGCGTGCGAGAGGACAGCCAGGCAAGCGGGGCAGCAATAGGGGCCTGATGGCCCTGTCACTTTCAGTGTCGGCCCGCTTTGCGACTCAGCACATGCTCGAAGAACTCCTCCGCCACCATGTAACCAACACACATCGGTGAACCGCAACGGCACGGGTGGTCCTGGTAATCCACGAGGTCGTAGTTGTAGTTAAAAGTGATTTCCTCCCCTGGGGCGATGTCGCGCTTCGCCACGATCCAGATGCGTTCATCTTCCATCTGCGCCTCGCAATTGGGCGTGCAACTATGGTTGAACAGCCGCGCAGGGTTCCATGCCACGTCGCCATCCAAGTCCTGCTCGCTGTTTAGCGAGAAGATATATCCGTTGTCCTGCTCGCACCTCCGCAACGATTCGCTCTTGCTGATCCGCTCCCCAACGTACTCGAGGATTCGCGCGCCCTTCCCGATGGCCGCCTTGGCGAATCCGCCGAGCCCGTGAATTGGAGACGGCCCGAACGCCACAGTAGGGCAGGCGTCCCACCTGCCCTGTTCAGGATCGGCGTCTCCGCTGGCGCAGGCAGGCGGGACTAGCGTGGTTTCGTCGGGAGTCATGTCCGGCGAACTTTCCTGTTCAGAGCGTGGGAATGTCGAATCCATACTCGCGCACAAACTGCTCGCACGGAGCCCGAATGTCCACCCGGCGGCGGGTGAACGGGTCCGCGTAACTCAGCCGGACGGCTCGCAGGCCCATCCTATTGTCCCAAAGCCTCGGTCCGCCAGAGGCCTGCCGACTATTCCCCCGTCCCCCCTTCCCACTGGGAGGCAAAGTAGGGCAGGCGTCCCGCCTGCCTTGTTCAGGCTTGGCGTCTCCGCTGGCGCAGGCAGGCGGGACGCCTGCCCTACTTGCGGCTGGTGGGGAGAGAGCCGGGGTAAAGCGTCGGCCATCACCACGGGGTGGTCTCTCTTCTTTGACTACAGCCGGCGGACCATAAAGGGGATCCCCAATCACCGCGTAGCCCGATTCGGCAAGGTGGATGCGGATTTGGTGCGTTCGACCCGTTACCGGATGCGCCTCTACCAACGTCAGGCCGCCTTTGTCTTGCAGCACCCGGAAGCGCGTCTCCGCATCCTTGCCCTGGCGCGCATCCACTTTCATTTGGCCTACCACCGCTGGATCAGGCGCCAGTTTCAACCGGCAGGTCCACTCCCTTTGGGTGGGCGTGCCGAGCACGACAGCCAGATAGACTTTCTCCATTCTGCGGCTCTCGAACAGAGCCCCGATGCTGTGAACTGCGCCCGGGCTTTTGGCCAAGAGCAGCACTCCGCTGGTATCCGAGTCCAACCGATGCACAAAGCGCAGGAACTTCAACCCCCGCGACCGCGCCCAGAAGTCCTTGGCTGCAATCGAGGAAGTTAGCGCCGCCTGCAGGTTCCGGCTCGTCTTCTGCCAGTTAAAAGGCACCAGCATCCACCCTGCCGGCTTGTCAATCGCCAGCACTGAGCGGTCCTCATACAAAATGGGTATGCGTTCACCGGTTGGCAGCTCGATGTGGTTGGGCTTGGCCATCTTACAGGTTAACGAGGTTGAGAGGAAGACTACAATTCCCGGACCGTTGCCCCATATCATCACTTGGCTCACCCACGTGACTTAGGTGGGTGCACAGCACGACGTCGGCTTTGAACTCCTTGGCGTAACACCCGCGCTTCACGCAGGAGCTGCTGGGAAAGATCGCTCGAACGCAGTTCAGCGTCCGGGCCATCTTCGGCCGATCAGTCTTGGCGAACATCTTGCCGCACGGCTCCGGCGCATGGTTGACCAGCTTCACGTAGCCTTTGGACAGAATCCTCCGGAGCGGCGGCGAGAAGCACTTCCCGATGTCCGCTTGGTCCAGCACATCGTTCGGCCGCCAAACCCGCCAGGTTTCATCCAAAGCCGCCGACACCACCCGGCGCCCGCCGCCAGCCGCTACGGTTGCAATCAGTGGTCTCATTATCCGAAGCGCATTCGATACGATGTTCACCTTGCCCGAAAGATCGCATTTTGGCGAAACATAATGAACCTCGACTTCCCCAAGGCCCCTCCCCTTCCACCAGCCAATCAGAGTGGCCTCAACGCCAGTGTCCGGGAACACGCTTGGGTGCAGATCAAGGAGCTAAAGCGCGCTGAATTCAACAAGCGGCCGCCACCCCGCTCATCCCGTACAGGTGAATGGGGTAAACACCCCAGTTGCTCAGCGGCCCCCATGCCTGATGGTCTATATCATTGTTATGAAACGGCACTGCAATTTGCACCTGAGCCTGCTTTTCGTACTGTTGGCCGGCTGCACTTCCCATCCGCCGGACGCGACCAAGTCAGCAGGGGGACTACTTCGACGTCTGGGGAATCACTCGATGAAGATCACCACAGCCTCGGCCGAGGCCCAAAAGGCTTTCGATCGCGGGCTGACGCTCACATACGCTTTTGCGCATTACGCGGCGGAGCAGGAGTACCGGCGCGCACTTCAAGCCGACCCTGACTGCGCAATGGCCTGGTGGGGTATCGCGCTCGTCAATGGGCCGCATATCAATTACCCGATAGTCACGCCAGAACGCGCGGCCACCGCTTGGGAGGCCCTCGGCCAGGCCACCAATCGAGCCGTCCGGACTACCCCGCTCGAACAGGCCCTGATTTACGCCCTGGCCAAACGCTACGCCTACCCGCAACCCGAAAACCGCCGCCCTCTGGATGAAGCCTACGCCGAAGCTATGCGCCAGGTGTGGCGCGATTACCCGGCCAACGCCGACGTTGCCACTCTCTTTGCCGAAGCGCTTCTGGACCTGCACCCATGGGATTTGTGGACGAAGGATGGCCCGCAACCTTGGACGCCTGAAATCGTGGCAACGATCGAGCGCGCCCTAGAACTCAACCCCAGGCATCCTGGTGCGAACCACTATTACATCCACGCCGTCGAGGCTTCACCCAATCCCGAGAAGGCCATCGCCGCCGCCGACCGACTGCGCACCCTAGTCCCCGATTCCAGCCACCTTGTCCACATGCCAGCGCATATTTACGCGCGCGTGGCCCGATGGGACGATGCGGCCGCCGCCAACCGCGATGCAATGAAAGCCGATGTGCTCTACCGCGCCGCCTATCCGCGCCCCAGCTTTTACGCCATATACATGGCCCACAACACCCACTTCCTCGGGTTCGTAGCCATGATGCAGGGAAAGAGCGCTGAGGCAATCGAGTGCGCGCGCAGCATGGTAGCGGAAATCCCTGAGGATTTTCGCACGGAGTTTGCGCCGGTAGTGGACGGATTCCTGATCTTCCCCTCCAAAGTGCTGATGCGCTTTGGCCGATGGGAAGAGGTACTGGCTGAGCCCCAACCCCCAGCGCAGGCTCCGTTGTCGCGTGCCTTATGGCATTTCACTCGCACCAGCGCCTTGATTGCCCTCAAGCGCATCGAGGAGGCGCGCGCGGAGAAAGACGCATTTGACCGGGCGGCTGGCGCTGTGCCGCCAGGTTGGCAATTCGGCCAGAACTATGCCACCAACCTTCTCACTATCGCCCGATATGTGCTCGCGGGGGAGATCTCGGCTCAGGCCGGCGACCTCGATGCCGCAGTCATTAGCCTGCGCGAAGCGGCAAGAGTGGAAGACACGCTGGTATACGACGAACCGCCGGATTGGATCCAACCCGTGCGACATACTTTGGGGGCAGTACTGTTGCGGGCCGGCCAGCCGATTGAAGCCGCGCAGGTTTACCGGGAGGACCTGCAGCGCTATCCCGAGAACGGCTGGGCGCTAATGGGGCTGCGCGACGCCCTCCGCCGCCAAGGCAACGACCCCGACGCAAGGATGGTGCATGCGCGTTTTAGGAAGGGCTGGGCTGACGCCGACGTCCAGCCACCCTCAACCTGCTACTGTCAGGCGGGACTGTGATCCTCTCGCCCGGCCGTAACTTAAGCAGCAGCAACATCGGGCAGCCAAGGTACTTGCCCGCGCGAGGACAGCGTGAAGCGAGAGCAATGTTCGGGGTGTGCTCGCTTATGTACTCCAACGTGAGTTCTGCGCGAACTGCGGCCATGAGGTAGTCGGACATTTGGTGCGCATGGCCTGCTGGGCTGATCCGCCTGCCTGTGGCCGGATCAATGAACCGGGCCTGCACCCCCTGCAAGGACATCGCCGGGTGCATCACTGAAATGATGACGCAGCCTGTCGCCCGGCAGAGCCGCCGCAGTTCCAGGAAGAACCTGTCCAAAGCCGCGATGTGATCCAGCACCAGGCAGCAGAACACGCGATCGAACCCAGCACGTGGCAGCGGGAACGGCTTGGTCAGGTCATGTCGGATGAACTCAACAGCTTGAGCGCCCGGCTTGGCCCGCGCGCGGTTGAGCATGGCGGCCGAGAAATCTACAGCGGTAACACGCGCTCCAGCCGCGGCCCACTGGAGCGCATGCCGGCCTGTGCCGCAGCCGATATCCGCCAGCACCAGACCCGCGACGTCACCGGTCAGGCCGGCGATATGTCGCTCCTCAAGCAGCACCAGCGGATTGTCATCCTCATCATAAAACGCAGCCCAGCGGTCGTAACCGACGCGCGTTGGCACGATTTCCATCTCGGCCGATGTGGGTTTCCTGTCGTCTGGTTGCAGTCGGTGCGTCACGTATCTCGCTCTCTTCTTCCAAAAGCGCCGCGAAAGGTCGAGCAGAATGTGCGCTCGTATCTGCCTGAGGACCTTCCAGCCCAAAGCCGCCATAATCCAGCGCTGGACATCCCTTTAGCAATTGTTAGATGCTTAAGCCACAATGAAGAGTGAACCCTTACCAGGCCAGCGATTGGCGCCGGAGGATTTCGACCACATCGTCCGGCTGACGCCGCTTGCGGCCATTGACCTCATTGTGCGCACCCCCGATCAGCGTATCCTGGTGGGCCGCCGCCGGAATGAGCCAGCTAAAGGGTCCTTCTTTGTACTCGGGGGCCGCATCACCAAGAACGAGACTTTGGCCGCCGCCTTCGCGAGAATCTCATTGGCGGAGCTGGGGGTGGAGAAGCGCATTGAGCATGCTCGTTTCCTGGGGGTGTATGAGCACATTTACGCCACCAACAACCACGAATTGGCCGGGTTCGGCACTCACTACCTGGTCCTGGCCTACGAACTGATATGTCCCGATCGAGACCTGCTGTTGCCCCTCGACCAGCATGGCGAATACGTGTGGCTGACCGTGCCAGAGCTGCTGCGCCACCCGGAGGTCCACGCAAACACCAAGGCCTACTTCACGTCCGGCGAACCGGTTAACTAACGGAGCGACCTCGTCGGATGGCTTTGCTTGTCAAGCGCTTTGAGGTTTGCAACGTTAGATCTATGAAGCAGTTCAGCCGCCTTCCACGACGTTCGTTCATCAAAGGCCTCGGCCTCACGGTGCCGGTGATTATGGGCGGGCCGGGCCTTGCGTTGGCGCAGAGCAACGCGGCATCGGTACTGCCAGCCCGGGCAACTAAGGGATTTGCCGACGAACCGCAGGCAGACCTCATAATCATCGGGGGCGGCTTGGGTGGTTGCGCCGCAGCCTTGGCGGCTGCGCGCAATGGCCTCCGAGTGATCATGACCGAGGAGACGGATTGGATCGGCGGCCAGCTAACGGCTCAGGCGGTCCCGCCAGATGAGAATCCCTGGATCGAGACGTTCGGCGGCACGCGCAGCTATCTCAATTTGCGCGCACAGATTCGTGACTATTACCTGCGGCATTTCCCCCTGACAGCTGCGGCGCGGGCCAACTCTTATCTCAACCCAGGCAACGGCTGGGTGTCCCGCTTGTGCCACGAACCGCGCGTTGCCTTGGCCGTTTTGAACCAACTCCTGGCGCCCTTCGTTAGCGGACAGCGGGTTCTTGTCTTGCTTCGACATAAGCCGGTGGGGGCCTCGACCAGCGGGGACCGTATCCAAGCAGTGCAGGTGCGCAGTCTTGAAACTGGTAACGAAGCTCTACTTCGAGCGCCCTTCTTCGTAGATGCGACCGAGCTTGGGGATCTTCTCCCGCTCACCAAAACAGAATACGTTACCGGCGCGGAATCCCAGAAGGACACCGGCGAGCCGCACGCGCCGGCCGAACCGGAGCCAAACAACATGCAGGCATTCACGTGCTGTTTCGCCATGGATTATCTGGCAGGCGAGGATCATACAATTGAAAAGCCCCGCGAGTATGGGTTTTGGCGCCGGTTTGTACCACCGATCCAGCCACCCTGGCCCGGCCCCTTGATCTCGTGGGCATACAGCGACCCTATCAGCCGCAAGTCCAAAAGCCTTGAGACCGACCCGGGAAAGGGCACCGGACTCTGGTCCTACCGGCGCATCGCAGACAAGTCCCAGTTCGTCGAGGGCACCTATCCGGGAGACATCAGTCTGGTGAACTGGCCGCAGAACGACTATATGCTCGGCAACCTCTGCGAGGTCAGCGCCGAGGAAGCCGCACGCCATCTTGCTCGCGCCAAACAACTCAGTCTGTCACTGCTCTACTGGCTGCAGTCTGAGGCGCCGCGTCCTGACGGCGGCACCGGCTGGAAGGGCATTCGCTTGCGGCCCGACGTGGTCGGCACGGAGGACGGGCTGGCTAAATACCCTTACATTCGGGAGAGCAGACGCATCCGGGCGGAATTTACAGTGACCGAACAGCACGTATCGACCGAGTTGCGCATGAAGGAAACCTCCACCAAACGGGAGGACGTGAAGGCAGCCGAGTTCAAAGACTCGGTGGGCATTGGCAGCTATCGCATTGACCTGCATCCCAGCACGGGCGGCAACAACTCAATTGACATCAGTTCCCTGCCCTTTCAAATCCCGCTTGGCGCGCTGTTGCCCCAGCGGGTCGAGAACCTAATGCCGGCCTGCAAGAACCTCGGCGTCACGCACATTACGAACGGCTGCTATCGTCTGCACCCCGTGGAATGGAACATTGGCGAAGCGGTGGGGGTGCTGGCGGCGTTTTGTATGACAAAGAAGCGCATCCCGCGCGAGGTTCGCAAACAAGGCACCCTGTTGAAGGAATACCAAAACCTGCTGACCGAGCAAGGAGTGCCGCTGGTTTGGCCAAAGGTCGGGCCAAGGTGAGGCGGTGAGAAGGTTCCATCAAGCCAACGGGACATTATGAGGCACAATGCGAAGTATGCTGTGGTCCTGGTAACTGCGCCGGACGTGGAAACAGCGCGCATGCTGGCAGGGACCGCTCTGAAAGCACGGTTGATTGCGTGCGCCAACCTGGTTCCCCAAATCGAATCGCACTATCGGTGGCGGGGAAAGATCGAGGCCGCGGCCGAGGTGTTGCTGATTATGAAAACCAGCGTCACCGGCCTGACGGCGCTGGAGAAGCTGATTGTGGCCCGGCACCCATACACCACGCCCGAGTTTCTGGTGCTGCCAATCCTCCGTGGCACCAGACGCTACTTGGATTGGGTGCAGAGTTCCGTAAAGGCCCCCATCCGGCGCCATTCATCTAAATTGGCGCCGTAGCCCTTATCTCGTTTCAGGCTTACGTCGTTCCCCTCAACCGGCTGGTGGTCAACTGAGGCGCCGCTTGCGCTACCCGTCCGGTTGAGGCAGATTCAAATCAGATTAACCGGGAAGATTATGTTGCATGAAATCGAACTCCAACAATATCCCAAGGAACTCAAACTGAAAGACGGGTCCACGTGCAAACTGCGCCCGTTGCGCAAAGAGGATGAACAGGGGTTCCACGAGTTCTTCCTGGCCGTACCTGAGGCCGAACGCATGTTCATCAAGCACCGCGTCATTGAGCCGCAGGTCATCCGGGACTGGTGCCAGAACATAAACTTGGGCCGCCACCTTCCACTGCTGGCATTAATGGACGGTAAGATCGTCGGGGATGCCACACTGCATCAGCAGCTCGGCGGCTGGAAGAGGCACATTGGCCGGGTCAGCGTGCTGGTGCACCCGAAATACCGTGGACGGGGATTGGCGCGAGCGCTGGTGAAAGAGATCGTCAGCCTGGCACGCGACCTCGGCCTGGAGAAGGTAGAAGCGGAATTTATCGGCGAGCAAGAGGCGGCCATAAAGATGTTCGCCTTGTTGGGCTTCAGCAATCTCGTTCGGCTGGAAAGTTATGTGAAGGACATGCAGGCCGTTCCCCACGATTACATCCTGATGGGCCTCAGTTTGAAGACGGACGAGGAATATGCAGGCGTGGGATGACACCTCCCGACAATTGTCCCAGCTGCGGCGCCGACGTTCCCCCGAACGCCCGGGCTTGCCCCGAGTGCGGGGCCGACGAGAACACTGGCTGGTCTGAGGCGGCGCGCACAGACAGCCTGGGCCTCCCTGACGATGCCTTTGACTACGAGGACTTCGTCAAACGCGAATTCAGCGCCAAGTCTGCCGTGCCGCACGGAAGCTCTTGGTTTTGGTGGGTGATTTCATTGCTGGTGGCGGCGGCCCTCCTCGCCTTGTGGTTGCGCTGAAGCGTCAAGCACTCTCCCGCACCCTCCCCGGAGTCCTCAATCCTTGGTGAGTTGCGGCACCAACTCACCCAGCGGTGAACTTCATTTCTACAACCCTGGCTCTAGAGTCCATCGAAGGATCCGTGGATATTGAGCTTAATCTCTAACGGACTGACAGCGGACAAGAGCGCGCAGCGCGTATGCATGAAGCTGCCGGAGGAGCGCAGGCATACGCGCTGGACGTGACGCTTCTGTAGGACTTTTCATTCGACAATTGGGCAGAGCTGGACTATAAATACCACCCAGGCGCGGTTGGGAAGCGCCCCTGGGCTGAGGAGGTCCGGGACAGCGTAATTAAGGCCCAATCATGGACTAATCATGCTCCAATCATGCTCCAATGATGCTATCAACACCGGGACAACACGCCGGCAACCCAATCCAATCCCGCGCGCCTTCATGCATACGACCTGAAAAGCGCGTGGAATCCAGGTTTTGCCCTTGAGCCACGCGGTGCTTTGACCTAATGGTAACGGAAACTCAGCTAGTCATGACAACACCCTCTGAAACCAATTCCCCTGGAAGTGCCCCCGCCGGCCAGCGCCTCATGTCAGTGGACGCTTTGCGCGGCTTTGACATGTTCTGGATCATCGGCGCGGATTCGCTGGTCTATGCGCTGCACCGCCTGACCCAAACCCGCCCCACCAGCTTCCTGGCGAGCCAACTGGAACACGCCGACTGGGCGGGCTTCCATTTCTACGACCTGATTTTCCCGCTGTTCGTGTTCATCGTCGGAGTGTCACTGGTATTCTCCCTCACGAAGGCCATCGAGCGGGCGGGGCGGACAGATGCCTTGAAACGTGTGTTCCGCCGAAGCGTGTTGTTGTTCCTGATTGGCATCTTCTACTCAGGCGGCCTGACGAGTCCTTGGCCGGACATTCGCTTGATGGGCGTGCTCAACCGGATTGCACTCGCCTATTTCTTTGCTGGGTTGCTGTTCTGCTTCTTCAAGCCGCGAGCCCTCGTGGCGATTTGCATGGGCATCCTCGCCGGCTACTGGGCCGTTATGACATTCGTGCCGATCCGCGACATCCAGATGACCAAGAGCAATCTCGTCCATCTGGCCGCGGAGGCAGGCGACGAAACGACTGTGGCGCTGTTCAAAGAGGCGCGCAATCCCTCCGCCATCAAGGACAGCCTGGCGTGGGCGGCGGCGGAGAAGTTCTATTATGCCACGACGAACCGTGTCTATGGCAAGTTTGACGCGGGACTCAATCTGGCCAATCACGTGGACTTCGAGTATCTACCCGCGCGCAAGTACGATGTCTTCTTTGATCCGGAAGGGCTCCTGAGCACGCTCCCTGCGGTAGCAACCTGCCTCCTGGGGGTGTTTGCCGGCTTGCTGCTAGGGAACCAGTCGCTTCCAGACAGGCAAAAGGTGGCTTGGCTAATTGCGTTCGGCATCGCCGCTGCCGGGCTCGGCTGGCTATGGGATTACCAATTCCCGGTGATCAAGAAGATCTGGACCTCCTCCTATGTGCTGGTGGCCGGCGGCTATAGCGCCATTCTGTTGGGCCTTTTCTACCTAATCGTAGACATCTGGCAGGTCCGGGCCTGGTGCCAGCCGTTTGTTTGGATGGGGATGAACTCGATCACCATCTACCTTGCCAGCAACATCCTCGGCGGCTTTCGCCGGCTCGCCGCCCGGCTTGCCGGGGGTGATGTGAAGATCTTCTTCGACGACCACGCGGCCAAGGGCTGTGGAGATATGGTGATTTCAATTCTCGGGCTGCTGCTGGCCTTCTGGTTCGTCCATTTCCTCTACAAGCGCAGAATCTTCCTGCGGCTCTAAAGACGCTTGCGGCGAGGCGATTGCAGATCAACCAATCTCCCGATAGCGGAAGCAACTGACTTCGTGGTCGTTGACCATGCCAACCGCCTGCATGAAAGCATAACAAATTGTCGGGCCGACAAATCGGAATCCACGCCGGAGCAAATCCCTGCTCAGCACGTTCGATTCGGGCGTTCGCACGGGAATCTGCTGGAGAGTCTTCCACGCATTCCGGATGGGCTGACCGTCTACGAAACGCCAGATGTAGGCGTCGAAACTGCCGAATTCCTCCTGAATCGCCAAAAACGCTTTGGCATTCCCGACCGCCGCAGTGATCTTCAGCCGGTTGCGCACGATACCGGTGTTGCCGAGTAGCCTCTTGATTCTGCCGGTGTTGTAGCATGCAACCTTCCGGGGATCGAAATGCTCGAAAGCGCGGCGATAGTTGTCACGCTTCTTGAGAATGGTGGACCAGCTCAGCCCGGCTTGGGCGCCCTCGAGTATGAGAAATTCGAATAGACTCCGGTCATCGTGCTGCGGAACGCCCCATTCCTGGTCGTGGTACTGGATGCTCAGCGGACTTTTGGCCCAAGCGCAGCGCGGCAAGGGACTCAAAGAATTGGGCGGGTTCATTCGGGCAGGAACATAGTCCGACGAACCTTGAGCCGCAACTTGACACTGGTGACCGCGGTTGCGCAGAATGAAATGCAATGCAATCATCGCCTGATACCAAGGGCTCGGCCCCACGAACGGCGGCCTCTTTCTCGCCAGCGAACACGGCCACTGAAGCCATCACCTTCTATCACTGGCTAGTGGTGTTCTTCGCCTCGTGCGGGTGGCTGTTTGACTGCATGGGCCAGCGGATCTTCGTGCTGTCACGAGAACCGGCCCTGAGGGAGTTGCTTGGAGCTACCGCTTCGGACGACAAGGTCAAATACTGGGGGGGCATTGCCACCCTGCTCATGATGGTCGGTTGGGCGACGGGCGGCATCCTCTTCGGCATGATGAGCGACCGATATGGCCGAGTAAAGGCGATGGTCACCACCCTGCTCGCCTACACGGTTTTCTCCGGGCTGTCCGGCTTCTCACGCTCGGGAATCGAGTTCCTGATTTATCGGCTTCTGTTTGGGTTAGGAGTGGGCGGGATGTTCGGCGCGGCTACTACGCTGGTGGCGGAGAGCGTGCCAAAGCATTTTCGCACTTTGGCGCTCGGCTCGATGCAGGCGCTGTCTGCGTTCGGTAATATGCTGGCCTCCGGGTTGAGCTTCAAGATCACTCCCGGCATTGAGGGTTTCTGGGGTTCCTACAGTGGCTGGCAGGTATTGTCCTTTGTCAGTGTTTTTCCTGCGGTACTGGCGCTTCCAATGCTGTTGTTCTTGAAGGAACCGCAAGCATGGATCAAGGCCAAGGCGGAAGCAGCAAGCGGCGGCTCGGCTAAACGAGTTGGATCTTTTGCCGATCTATTCCAGCATCCGCGCTGGCGCAAGAGCACATTAATTGGTATCTGCCTGGGAGTTGCGGGCATGGTTGGTTTGTGGGGGATCGCGTTCTTCTCGCCGGAGCTGATCACCACCGCCTTCCAGAATCGCCCCATGCAGGTCGGAGAAGTCCTCCAGCCGGCCGAACTCTGTGCCGCCTTGAAATCTCCAGCCAACCCGGCCATCAGCCACCTTAAGGCAAAGCTCTCGCCCGATGTGGTGACGCAGTTGGAGAGCGTCGAAAGCGGCAAGGAAGTCGCACCTGCGACCGTGCAGGCTCTGGTGGCGGACCTTAACCGTGTCATCCAGCAGGACAACCTCCACGACCAAGCGGCCTTCCAATCCGTGGAACTGAAAAAGGGAACCCGCAACCTGATCCAGCTCGTTCAGAAGGGCGGCCAGAAACAAAACATCATCTCGCTCAACCGCCAACTGGTGGAACACCTCTTCCCCGGCGCCATTCGCGAGTTGCAGCAGACCATTGATAAGACCCGCAGCCGCGGCACACTTCTGCAGGACGTGGGCGCGTTGCTCGGAATGTTGGCGTTCACGTTCGCCGCCGCCTGGTTAAGCCGCCGCACAGCCTTTCTCGGCGCATTTGTCCTTTGTCTCTGCTCAGTGTCGTATGTCTTCTATGCGCTGAAAACGGAGACCGATGTGCTCTGGATGCTGCCGCTGATGGGCTTTGCAACGCTGTCGTGCTTTGCGGGCTACTCGATCTACTTCCCCGAGATCTTTCCCACCCGCCTGCGCGGGACTGGGGTTGGCTTCTGCTACAACACCGTCCGCTATCTCGCGGCGCCCTTTCCATTTATGCTGGGCTGGTTGAGCACACTAATGCCCTTCCGCACCGTTGCCGTCATTATGTCCGCGATTTACTTGGTAGGGATTGTGGCATTGATTTGGGCACCAGAAACCAAGGGTCAGCCCTTGCCGGAAGACTAAGAGTCAAACAGACCCGCTGTCCGCTTTCCAACGGGCAAGGCATGCTGCCGCCATTTCGGCGAAGAGCCAAGTGTAGTCTCGTCGTGTCGAGGGAGTTGAATGCCAGGGCCTGACGATGGCAACCCCTTTCGTGAACTTATCCAAGCCAGTCGGTTCAGGTGCCAGCACTCACGCTGGGCAGATGCTCACGTAAGCCAGCTATGAACACCCGAGACTCTCGCCACAGTTGAGGCACTTGTAGCAGGCACCATTCCGCACAGTAACGTGGCCACAGTTCGGACAAGCGGGCGCATCCTGTTGAAAGTGCGCCACGGAATCACTAATGGTCTTAACGCTGCGCTCGGGAGGCGTGGGTTTGGCGGTTGAATGTCCCTTCCCATTGCCACCGTGGGCGGGGTTCTTATCCACAATTTCAGTATCCTCCGCAATAGCCAAGTCCGGCACGGGCCGATTCACCTTCTTCTTGACTTCCTCCTGCAACCCCGGGATCGCCAGTTCCGGTTGGTTGCGATTTGGTGAATTGGCTTCCCGAAAACCGGGCACGAATTGCACCGCCATCCACCGGAACACGTAATCCGTGATTGAAGCAGCGTTCCGGATATCAGGATTCTTCGTGAAGCCCGAAGGCTCGAAGCGCACATGGGCGAACTTCCGAACCAAGGCCTCCAAAGGCACACCATATTGCAGTGCCAGGCTCGTCAAGGTGCCGATGCCATCCATCAACCCGCCAATGGTCGAACCTTCTTTGGCCATTGTGATAAACAACTCTCCCGGCTGACCGGATTCAAACAGACCGACGGTCAGGTACCCTTCGTGGCCGGCAATGTCGAACTTGTGGGTGATGGCAGTGCGCGTGTCCGAAAGGCGGCGGCGCAACGGCTTGCCCGCCTGTGCGGCGAGGTCGGTGACTTCAGCTTCCAGATCCTTGACCCGCGCCTCGAGCACGGAAACGTCCGCAGTAGGTGCCTTGTCCCCACCTTCGCTCGTGCGTTTTGTATTCAACGGTTGCGAACGCTTTGAGCCGTCTCGATAGATAGCCACGCACTTGAGGCCCATCTTCCACGCCTGCACGTAGGCATCGCGAATGTCCTCGACCGTGCTTTCATTCGGCATATTGACCGTCTTGGAAATCGCTCCGCTGATGAAGGGCTGCACGGCTGCCATCATTCTAAGGTGGCCCAGGTAATGAATGCTTCGCTGGCCACGGTACGGCTTGAATGCGCAATCAAACACCGGCAGATGCTCAGGCTTTAACCCGCTCTTGGTGGTCTTGCCACCCTCTACAACGTCTTCAATTGTGTCGTACTTCTTGATATGCGCGATGATGCGCTCCGATTCCGGAGCGCCGTAGCCCAGGCGGCGCAACGCTTCGGGCACCGTGCGGTTGACAATGTTCAACATTCCGCCACCGGCCAGCAGCTTGTACTTGACCAGCGCGATGTCAGGTTCGATTCCCGTCGTGTCACAATCCATCAGGAAGGCAATGGTGCCGGTCGGCGCCAGCACGGTCACTTGCGCATTCCGATAACCGGAGGCGCGGCCTCGGACAAGCGTCTGCTCCCACGTCTTGCGCGCTTCGTTCTTCAGGTAGTCAAATTCCTGGCTCGGCTGTATCTGCTCCACCGCCTCGAGGTGCTGCTGGATCACGCTTAGCATGGATTCCACGTTGTCCTCGGCCTGCGGCGACGTGACATGGGCACACCGAGCATCTCGATAACCCTTGAATGGACCCATGACGCTGGCAATTTGGGCCGATTGCTCATACGCATGGCCTGTCATCAGCGCAGCAATCGCCCCAGCCAGCGCACGGCCCTCGTCCGAGTCGTAAGACAGGCCGTAGCTCATAATGAGCGAGCCAAGGTTGGCGTAGCCGAGGCCAAGTGTGCGAAAGATGTGAGAGTTCTCGGCGATTTCCCGCGTCGGATAGCTCGCGTTGTCCACGAGGATCTCCTGCGCGGTAATGAAGATCCCCACCGCCGCCTTGAATGCTTCCACATCGAACACTCCATCCTCACGCTTGAACTTCATCAGGTTCAGCGAAGCGAGGTTGCAGGCCGTGTTGTTGAGGAAGACATACTCCGAGCAGGGGTTGGTCGAGTGAATCGGCTCGGTGCCTTTGCAGGTATGCCATTTCTGGATCGCCCCATCGTACTGCAGACCAGGGTCCCCGCACACCCAAGCACCCTCAGCGATCTTGTGGAGCAGAGCGCTGGCATCCTTTTTCTCCAGCGGCTTGCCGGTCGTAACCGCGCGCGTCCACCACTCCCTGCCCTCTTGGGCGGCTGTCATAAACGCATCACTGACTCGAACGGAAAGGTTCTCATTCTGGTACATGACGCTGCCGTAGGCATCGCCATTGTACGAGCCGTCATACCCCTGTTCGATAAGCGCCCAGGCCTTCTTCTCTTCCTTCATCTTGGCCTCAATGAACTCTTCGATGTCACCGTGCCAGTCACGCAAGGTGTTCATCTTGGCCGCCCGGCGCGTCTTGCCGCCGGACTTCACCACGTTCGCCACCTGGTCATAAACCTTCAGGAAAGAAAGCGGGCCGCTGGGGCGGCCACCGCCGCTGAGCTTCTCCTTGCTCGAGCGAATGGGGGAAAGATCCGTGCCAGTGCCGGAGCCGAATTTGAAGAGCATCGCCTCGCTGTAGGCCAGATGCATAATAGACTCCATGTTGTCCTGAACTGACTGAATGAAACAGGCGCTGCATTGCGGGTACTCGTACTGCGTCTTGGCCCGCTCCGCGCGGCCAGTTCGGGGATTGCAGTACCAATTGCCACGGCTCGAGGCGTTGCCGATCTGGTAGTGGTGGTAGAGCCCGACATTGAACCAAACCGGCGAATTAAACGCCCCGTACTGGTTTAAGCACAGCCAGGTCAGCTCATCGTAAAAGACCTCGCCGCCAGACTTAGTGAAGTAGCCGTCCTTGACCCCCCAATCCGCTGTGGTGCGGCAGATGCGATGAATAAGCTGGCGCACGGAGGTTTCTCGCTCCGCTGTGCCTTGCTCACCGTAAAAATACTTGGCGACAACCACCTTGGTGGCCAGAGGCGACCAGGCCTTAGGCACCTCAACGTTCTCCTGCTTGAAAATGACCTTCCCGGCATCGTCGGTTATTTCAGCGGTCCGGCGCTCCCACTCGACCTGGTCGAATGGACTCACTCCTGGCTGGCTGAAAGTCCGCTGAATAGGGAGCGATTTTCTCCCCCCTGGAGCAGCGCTCTTGGGTGAGCGCGCTGTGGTGATAGTCCCAGGCCGGCGTCGGCTGTGGGAGGGCGCATCGGTCAAAGCATGTTCGCTAGCGACAATCATTTTACTCTGTAAGCTGATGGTCTGCCGTAGGTACCTGCTGACCGACTTTCAACGAAATACCCGGCAGTTTTTGTTCAAATTTGGCTATTTCCTGAGCATTTCGGCCCCTCGGCGGGACCTGGGTCATCCCCAATTAGTTGGGTAACGCGGGTAACTCTACTACCACCGGTTGCGTTAACAAGAAAATTCTTCAAAATTCTTTCTGCAGTCATGCTTACCGCAAAAATAACACCGACTTTGCAGCCCTGCAAAGCCCTTGCCCAGCTCGCCAAATCCTTGCGCTCAGCTCCGGTCTGGGCCTGTGCTGCGGCGTCAGGCAGATCGACAAAGGCTGTTCTTGCCCCGCGGCAGTTTTCCTAAATCCCTCCCCAAGCCCCGTTCCCAACTGCTGCTGGAGCTGGCTAACTCGATCGGCCAAGCCCCTAATGCGAGGCATGCTCGCTCCGGCGCTTGAACTTCCGAACCGGTTCAACGGGCTTCGGGCGCGGTTTCGCGACCAGCACTATGGGGCATCCCTCATAACCAAACGAAGAGCGCATCCGATCGGCAAGGTACTTCCTATACTGGTCGGAAAAGAGTTCATCGCGGTTTACGAATAGCAGAAACGTCGGCGGCGCCTGTTTGACCTGCGTTGCGTAGAAGAACTTAAGGCGGTGGCCTTGAGCACTGATGGGTTGGCGGTGTTCAACGGCATCGCGCAGGGTTCGATTCAGGATTGCCGTCGAGATGGTCTGTTGCAGTTGGGCGGCAACGTAGCGGACCGCTTCGAGCAGGCGATCGAGGTTGAAACCCGATAGGGCCGAGGTGAATATCACCGGCGCATAGTCGAGGAAGAACAAACGTTCCTGCACCCATTCGCCGAACTCGGCAAGGGTGGTCATGATGTGGGCTGCATTCCGGTACTTTCTTTGTCGTCGGCGCTCGATTTCCTCCTGGCGCGCCTGGCGAACGGCGTCGTCCATCAGGTCCCACTTGTTCATCACCACAATGCATGCCTTGCGTTCCTCCACAATCCGGTCGGCGATCTTCTTGTCCTGCTCCGTGATTCCGGATTCCGCGTCGAGCACGAATAGGGCGATGTCGCACCGGGCGATGGACTGTTCAGCCCGCTTAACACTGAAGAACTCTATCGAGTCGTCAACACGCCGGGTCTTGCGCAGGCCGGCCGTGTCAATCAGCACATAACTCTGCCGCACGCCCTCGGTTTCAACCTCGAATGGCACGTCCACGGCGTCTCGCGTCGTGCCCGGAATTGGACTCACAACGACTCGTGCGGATTTCGTTAACGCATTGATGATGGAAGACTTGCCCACATTGGGGCGGCCGACGATCGCGAGCTTGAGAGGGGCGCGAGCTGTGTTAGGCAAGGCGTGATCCGCGTCGAGATCCTCAGGCCCGGCCGGGATTCCGACTCTGACCTCGGCTTTGATTTCCGCCATCGCCGCTTTCATCAGTGGTTCAATCCCTTCGCCATGTATCGCACTGACGGGAAAGAGCTGCTCAAAACCGAGTTCGGAGAATTCCACGACGCCAGCTTCCATCCGCTCGGAGTCCACCTTGTTGACGGCGACCAGGACCGGCTTGCCGCCGCCGCGCAACCGTGCGGCGGCTTCGCGGTCCAGCGGCACCACGCCTTCCTGAACGTTGACCACCAGAATGATGACATCGGCCGCCTCGACAGCCAACTCAACCTGCTCCATCGCGGCTTTGACAATGACATCAAGCGCCTTTTCGCGACGCAGCAAACCAATGCCGCCGGTATCCACGAGGGTGAATGGCTGTCCGCCCCATTCCAGCTCCGCCGTGATGCGGTCACGGGTGACCCCAGGCTGATCATGCACAATGGCGATGCGCCGGCCCGCGATGCGGTTGAACAGAGCCGATTTGCCGACGTTGGGCCGGCCGACGATGGCGATCAGCCCCGGCATAACTCAATTTCGGGCATCCGGAACCGTCTGATTTGGGTAAGAACCAGTCTCATGCGTGATAGACGGTAGGGGAAGATCCCCTGCAAAGCCATTACAAATGCTGCGCGACATCTCGCCGAGCTGCTGAGGGGCACTCCACGGTTGCCCGCACTCTACTTCGCCTCAGGCAAATACAAGTCGGCTATCCGGTGGGGTAATTCAGCGATGTTGGCTTCATCGCGGTTTGTAAGGATGATAACGGTGAACTCCCGCTCTGGGAAGCGCGCAAGCCGCGTGGTGAAGCCCACGCTGGTGCCGCTATGGTAGATTTCCCGCATTCCGCGGTACTGCGTGACATACCAACCGAAGCCGTAGGAAGTGTCTGGCCGGTCGGTGACAGGGCCCGGGGTAAAGGCGAGCTTGAGCGTTCTCTTGCTCACGAGCTTGTCGGTATAGAGGGCCTGGTCCCACCTGCAGAGGTCGGTAACCGACGAGTAGATGCCGCCATCCCCCAACACGGAGCTGGTCAGGTTTTGGTCGGTGCGCTTGAAGCGGCCCGCGTCGGACGAGTAGCCGTAAGCGCGGTTGGGGACCACCGAGAGACCGCGTTCGTAGGCCAGAGTGCTGGTCATGCGCAACGGGCGGAAGATGTTCTGCCGCAAGAAGTGAGCAAACGTGTTGCCCGAGCGCTGTTCCACTACCAGCGCCAGGAGCGCGTAGGCCGAATTACTGTAGCGGTATTTGGTTCCAGGCGAAAAGTAGGTCTTGTCCTGTTGCATCAACAGCCGCAACACGTCGCGGTCGAGCACCGGGATCTCCGTGCCCTTGGGGATGAGATCCTCGTAGTCGAGCAGGCCCGAAGTGTGATTCAGCAGGTGGCGCAAGGTGATCTCGCGTCCATAGGCCGGGAACTCAGGCATGATGTCGGTCAAATGCTCGTCGAGCGAGAGCTTCTTGCGCTCGGCCAGGATCAGCACCGACATGGCGGTAAATTGTTTGGTGACCGAGGCGAGACGGAAGTTCGTTTCGGGATCGCAAGGGGTCTTCTCCTCGATATTAGCCAGGCCGTAGCCCTTGGCCGCCAACACCTTCCCGCGATGGATAACCATTACGCTGGCACCGGGCGAACCGGGTTGGTTATAGTCCTGGAACAAAGCATCGAGCTTGGGCGTCAGCGTCTCAGCTCGGTCAAAGGCGGCATGGGCCGATAGCGTCATAGTAATTGAGAGCAATAGCCGGATGAACACCCCGGCAGTATTGCAGATCCTCCACTGAGTTGTCACGGCTTGTGCTTCCCCCCGTTCACCCACCAATTACCATCGGCCAGGGAAGCTTCGAACCACAGCATTTCAGCTTCCCCCGCCCCGCCTCCCGCGTTACAGCAGCATCCTGGCGGCATCCGGGAGCCTGAATGTCCGGCCGGCGACGTATTTCCTCAGTGCCGCAGTGATCCACTCCCTGGAGGCGCTGACCCTCCGCAGCGCCAGTTGGACCCCATCCCCCTGATCGCTCAGTTCGTACTCCTCCACGCTGATAACAATGTGCGAGGTCTCCCCCTTCAGCTCCAGTTCTGCCCGCATCGCCCTTTTGCTGGTGTCTATCGCAAGCTCCGTTACCACACCAAAGTCGGCTATCTCCTGGTTGATATAGGCCTTGATGGCCGTCTGCAAGGCCGCTTCCTTCAGCGAGGTGAGTGGATTAATCATATCGGTTCGATAGAGCACTCTTTATGCGGCGCGAGCGGACAATAGGAACCGTCAGCGTTTTTGGGCCAGATCCACGCAGATAATCTCCTGGTCGTTGCGCGCATAAACACGCCGGTTGGCAAAGGCCGGATGCGACCATACCACTGGCCGGCCGCAATCCTTGTTCGCGGGTTCGATCAGGTGAGCGCGGCTGATCTCCTCGTAGCCGATCGGGCTGAGCTTCGCGATGATGAGATCGCCTGCCTCGTTGAACAGGAAGAAGCGGTCACCGTTCTTCACAATGAAGGCATTGGCCCAACGGACCGAACCACCGGAGGTCGTAGCCGCGAATGTCTCCCACATCCGCTCCCCCGTTTCCATGTTCAGGCATCGCAATTGCCCGTAGCTGCATACGCCGTAAATGTGCCCGGCTTCGAGGAACGGCGTGCACATGACAGCGTTGAGGTGCGTTGTCTCCTTCTCGCTCATTTTTAACGTGCGCCATGCGGTAACCGCGCCGGGTTTCGCCGAGTCAAGCCGCAGCATCAGCGAACCATTGTAGAACGTGGTGAAGAAGAGCCGGTCGCCCAGTTTGCGCGGCGTGGCGAGGGTAACGCCAAGGCGCGACTTGAAGGGCACCGACCAATAGACCAGGCCGGTTTCCGGGTCGAGCGAACTGACCGCTTCCGGATGCCAAAGTATGACCTGCCGTCTGCCACCTGCCTCGCACAAAATCGGTGAGCTGTAGCCCGGCTCCTCGGCGCTCAATGCCCGCCAGATTTCCCGGCCGGTATGCTTCTCAAACGCGAGCACCGTCGTGCCCGCACCGCCCGCCAGGCAAATCAGCCGCTGGCCTTCCACCAGCGGATGGCCTGCGAATCCCCACATTGGCGCTTGGATGCCAAGCTCCCCCTTGAAGTCCCGCGACCAAAGGACTTCGCCGCTAACCGCGTCCAGGCAGATGAGCTTTCCTTCGGCTCCCAACGTATAGACTTTGCCCTCGCTGACTGTCGGTGTGACACGCGGCCCCGCGGGATAGCTAATAGTGTAAGGACATTCGTATTGATGTTCCCAAAGGACTTCCCCGTCCGTTTCCCGCAGGCAAAGCACCCGCTCGACACTGCGCGGGGCGCCGCGATCGGACAAGTCGCCTGAACGGTTGGCGGCCGGAATTCGCTGCCGGTCGGCGACATAGACTCGCCCCAGGGCGACGCTCGGGCCAGCGTAGCCTCCGCCGACTTTCGTGCGCCAGCGGACGGGGAGGCGGTTTGTGGGGAATTTCTCGACGATGCCGGCCTCGCGCCAGACAGCGTCGCGCCTGGGGCCAAGCCATTGCGGCCAGTCGTCAGCGAACAGGTGAGCCCCGAAGAGAGCCCAACCGCACAGCACGCCCAAACCAATGCTCCGCATCCGGTGCACGGCTGCAAACTCTGACTCCAAACTTCCGTCCTCAGTCCAGCGGCGTCAACTCAACCCGCCGGAACTGCACCAATCCCCCCTCCGACTGGATTCCCACCGGTCCCGACACCACCTGGAGTCCATTGACCTGATTGACCAGCTTGCCGTTCACCCAGACCTGGCAGGTCGTGCCTTGCGTCAGGATTTCCACCCGATTCCATTCGCCGGGAGGGTTCTCAGCATCCAGCGTCTTGGCGACACCGGCGATGTCGCCCGCGACCGCGTGCTTCTTCACCTCGAAGAAACGGGGCTGGCCCGCCGCGATGGATTTGCCTTGCAGCCCAATCACATCGCCCGCGCTGCCGTGTTTCAATTGCACCTCGTAGGTGCAGGGCAGAGGCTTAAAGGGTTCAGTAAGGCGGGTGAAGATGCCGCTGTTGCTGGGTTCAGTGCCCGGCGGCCAACGATACTCGACCACCAATCGAAAATTGGTCACCGCAGGACCTCGATATAAGAAGCCCAGCGGTTTGCCCTGGCAGGTTAGCACACCGTCTTGCACGCTCCACACCCGGCTCATACTGACGTCGGGCTCAGCGAGCACATATTGCCAGCCGCCAAGGTCTTTCCCGTTGAACAGCTCGATGCCGTGTTTAGGCTGCGCGGGAATTGAGCACGAAGCGACTCCAAGCAGGAGCAGCCCGCCACACAGCGCGTGAATCCAGAGGTCTCTCATCTTCTTTGTCATAAGGTTGTGGCTGCCAGTATGCGCCATCCGCCTCCAAATCAAAGCTGATTCAGCCGTTAAGGGGCACATCCCGAGTGAATAGCCGCTCGTGCTGCCGTGGTTTGGGGAGGTAATCACCCGGAGGCCGATCGGGATAGGTCACCAATTGGTCAGTCGCTTCCAGCACGGGCCAGAATGCTCCTTCCGCCCAAGGGCTGGGGTGAGGAGAGAGCCCGCCCCCGCTTGCGTCATTCCTGCAGGTTCAGGAGTATGTTGCCGAGGATGCGGGGTGTCAATAGAGTGGCAGAGGATGACGAGCACTTTCAGGGCGCTACCGAGGCGGCTTTACGAACCGTCGGCGGCGGCAGTGGCGCCAGCGTTGCTGGGGCATTGGCTGGTACGGCGGACGGCGGACGGGCTATGCGGCGGGCTGATCGTGGAAACGGAGGCGTATTTGGCAGACGATCCCGCCTGTCATGGCGCACCGGGGCCCACAGCGCGCAACCGAGCGATGTTTGGAGAACCCGGGCACGCTTACGTTTACTTCATTTATGGCAACCACTACTGCATGAACGCTGTCTGCCGTCCGGCAGGTGTGGCGGAGGCAGTGCTCATTCGGGCGGTAGAAACCAACCTCGGCGAGAAGCTCATGCGGGAGCGGAGGCCGGTCGAGGCCACGCGGAACCTGACCAACGGTCCGGGAAAGCTGTGCCTGGCGATGGACATTGAACGCGACCTCGATGGGGCGGACCTGTGCAATGCACAATCGCCAGTGTTCATCGCCAGGAACCCCGCGGCGGCGAGGTTCCGCCGAGAGCGGGGACCGCTAGTCGCGACCCGGCGGGTCGGGCTGACAAAGGCGGCGGATCTTCCCCTGCGATTCTACCTAGCGGGAAGCGCGTTCGTATCGCAGCGGAAGCTCGGGCAGAGCAGATGATTAACTACGGATTAGCCGGAAAACACGGATAACGTAGTGATTTCGCATACCCACTAACCCGAATCGCCTGC
This sequence comes from Candidatus Paceibacterota bacterium, assembly GCA_035452965.1. Classification (NCBI taxonomy): domain Bacteria; kingdom Bacillati; phylum Minisyncoccota; species Minisyncoccota bacterium. Next base: position 27,092 of record DAOTCE010000026.1, read on the forward strand.
CCATAGCGCAGAAACTACCCCAGCCACTATCGCTGGGAATCGTCTTTCCGGGCAGGTAGGTTCCAGACCCGCGCCGCAGGCCGGCTCAATCTGGCCACTCCTGCCATCTAACGCCCGGAATACTGGTTCCGACTGTCTCCCACATGCAACCCGGCTACAGCGATGGGACGGTGGCAATCCGGCGGGACCCCGGTGTGGTTCCCATGGGGGTCGGGCCCCATGGGAACCACACCGGATTATAACGAGCTTCACAAGGTTGCCACACCGGGACATCCGGCTGTCGCACCTATGCTGGGTAACCACCACTGTCCCAAAACTGGACACACTACAGATGTCCTCCGGGACGGCAATCCGGGGCAGCTTACTCGCAGGAGGCAGCATTCTTGAGGCTAACACCCCTTTCTGAGGCAAATCGATGGTCAATTGCCCCAGGGATTGAGCTGGACGGATGCGGCGGGATAGTGGAAAATGCGCACCAATACCTCACTTGGAGGAATCTACGCTTTATGGAACAGAAGATATTAGACCTGCTTAAGCGGCCGAATTATACGCCGTTGAATCCCGCAGAGTTGCGGGCACGGCTCGGGCTGCGCCGCAGCCAGCAAAGGGAACTAGAACACGTTCTGGCCCGGCTGGAGCGGAATGGCCAAATCGCGCGCATTAAGCAGGGGAACCGTTACGCGCTGCCGCTGGCTGCCGACCTTGTGCCAGGACGGATTCGGATGAACCGGCAAGGAGTCGGCTTCGTCGAAGCAGACGACCCGAAGATTCCTACCATCCGGGTTCCTTTCGATGCCACGTCCACGGCGATGCACGGGGACCGCGTCTTGGTCCGACGGGATGCCCTCCCCCGCTTCCCGCGCCGCTCCGGGGCGGAGGAGGTCACTGGCCGGGTGGTGCGTGTTTTGGAGCCGGCGCGGACCCGACTGGTCGGTACGCTGCAGCGCGGCAAGCGGTTCCTTCATGTCATCCCGGATGACCCGCGCATCACGCACGACATTTATGTCACGCCACCTCGCAATACCGGGCGCCCGGCCCAAGCGGGGGATAAGGTGGTGGTCGAGCTGCGCGAATGGAAGTCGCGCCACGCGAATCCGGAGGGCGAAATCATCGAGGTGCTCGGCCCGCCCGACGCCGAAGGGGTGGATATGCTTTCGGTCATTCGCCACTACAATCTGCCGTTGCATTTCCCGAAACGGGTGTTGCAGGAGGCCCGCTCAATTGGCCAGGAGGTCAGGCCGGCTGAAAGGACCGGGCGGGTAGATTGCCGCGCGCATCAAGTGGTCACCATTGACCCTGAAGATGCCAAAGATTTTGACGACGCCATCTGTCTGCAACAGAGCGAACCCGGCTATTGGAAGCTATGGGTGCACATTGCCGACGTTTCGCACTATGTAAAGCCAGGAAGCGCGCTCGACGAGGAAGCAGCCCGGCGCGGGAATTCGACCTATCTGGTGGACCGCGTGGTGCCGATGCTCCCGGAGGCCTTGAGCAATGAACTGTGCTCGCTCAAGCCGCAGGTGGAGAGGCTGACGAAGTGCGTCGAATTCCTGCTCTCGGCTGACGGGCAGGTGCGGAGGACGCAGTTCTACCCCGCGGTGATTCGTTCGCAGCGCCGTTACAATTACCCGGAAGTACTGGCGCTGTTGCAGCGCCGGCCGCAGGATCCACTTGAGCGGATGCTGCACGACGCCAACGGGCTGGCCCAGACGATCCGCCGGGCCCGGTTCAAGGCCGGATCGCTGGACCTTGACTTTCCTGAGACCAAGATACGCCTCGACGCCCGCGGGCGGGTGCTGCGTCTCGAGAAGGTGGAGAATGACATATCCCACCAGCTCATCGAAGAGTTCATGCTGCTGGCCAATGAAGCTGTCGCCGACCGGCTGATGGCGTTAAGACGTCCAGCGATTTACCGTATCCACGAGCCCCCGGACGACAAGCGACTCCACGAATACCGTGAAGAGGTGCTGAGCCATCACGTTCAGTGCGGCAACCTTTCGAACCGCCGTGAAGTGCAGAAGCTGCTGGAGAAGCTCAACCGCCTGCCGGTCGGCCAGGCGCTCAAGATCGGCTTCCTCAAGTCGCTCATGCGAGCGCGCTACGCGGTCGAGCCGCTCGGCCACTACGGGCTGGCCAAGAAAAAGTACGCGCACTTCACCTCGCCGATTCGGCGTTATGCCGATCTGGTGGTGCATCGCGCCCTATTCCAGCCGCCGGGCCAGCCATTGGCCGTCGGATCGCTGAAAGAAGTGGCGGATCATATCTCCGAGACGGAGCGGAACTCTGACGACGCGGAGCGCGACAGCCGCGATGTGAAGATGTTCGCGTTTCTGAGTGCGCAGCTTAAGTCAGGGCATCCCCCACGGCACGAGGCGCTGGTCACCGATGTGCGGAACTTCGGGTTCTTTGTGGATGTGCCCGGGCTGGGGATGAGCGGGCTGGTGCCGCTCTCGGGGTTAAGCGACGATTTCTACCAGTTTGAGGCGGCGCGCGGCCAACTGCTGGGCCGACGCACCCGGCGGGTGTTCAAACTGGGCGACAAGGTCGCAGTGCAGGTGGCAAAGGTGGACACGTTCAAACGCCAGGTGGACTTCAAACTGGCAATGCCTGCGGGCGCCAGAGCTGCCGGGCAGCCTTCGTCGGCTGGGTCCGCCACTTCGCATCGCTCAGGTGGCCGGCGCCAGCGGGCCTTTTGAAAGCGTCTTTACAGTTTCCACCTGCTTGATGAGCCAGTCACGTTTGACCTTGGTCAGGCGCAAACGCAGCTCCTGCAAGAAGACTTCCTTTTCACCCGAGACACGCGCCTCGCCCGTGACATAGACTTCCGCTGAAGTCTTGTCAGGTGCCAGGATGACTTTGATGTCAGGAAGCCGGATGGTGAGGTTCCTGCCGGCGCGCCGGACCGCCAGCGCACCCTGCATCAGCTCGTCCCGCCCGCTGAAGGTGTGGTGGACCCCGGGCACATCGAGCGTGACCTCGACATCGGGGGTGAAATACGCGGCCAGCGAACTGGCAGTCCACGCCTGGGCCACGAGCCCCTGGTCCGAGGAGTGGGACGCGGCCTTGGCCATCTCGTTCAAACGCTTCTTAATGATCTTCTCCGGGTTGGGATAAAAAACGCTCCAGGCCCAAAAGCCCAGCGCGGCCAGCGCGGCCAAGAGGATAATTCGAATGGTCCACTCTTTCATAAGAGCACTTTGCCAAGGATCAGAGCGCGTGGCGCACGGCCTTGCGCATGCAATTCCCGCTGGTTGTCACGGTTGTCGCCGACAACGTAGTACTGGTCGGGCCCCACCAGCACAGGTTCGTGCTCCCAGTCGCACGGGAATTTGACATAGGGTTCCTCCAGCAACTTGCCGTTGACCAATATCCGGCCGCCATGGAAAACCAGGGTCTCCCCCGGCATGGCAACGATGCGTTTCAGATACATCCGGTGCCCGCCGGCCAGCAGGCGGACCGCTACCACGTCTCCGCGTTGCGGTTCACGGAACAGGTACGCCAGCCGGTTGACGAGGTTGACCCCATTCTCCCGGTAGGTGGGCAGCATGCTCCCGCCATCTACGCGAACGGGCAGCAGCACATAGCGGAAGACGATCAATGAAACCGCGGCGAGCACGACAATGCGCACCACGGTGCGCTTGGGATTGCGCCCGATGAGCACCCGCTGCAGCCAACCGGCCCCTGGCCCCGCCTCGTTGCTTGTTGCCATACCGATTATTCGTCTGTCGTCAGCGCTCAGTTCTGCTGCGCTGGAAGCCGCTACTCCACCGCAGCCGACTGGGTGCCGACAACCCAAAAATGTGCTTGTCGCGTCAGATTGGCAAGCGTAGGAAAGAGCCATGCGCATTACCACGCTTCGCTCTTCATCGCTGACGCGTCGCCAATTTCTCTATTACTCTGCCCTGGCGGCCAGTGCAACGGCGCTGACCCGCCCGGTGTTTGCCCGCCTCAAGTCACGCCGCGTTTCAGCCAATGAGAAGCTCAATATTGCCATCATTGGCGCCGGCGGGCGAGGCGCAGCCAACACCAACGAGGTCAAGAGCGAGAACATCGTGGCGCTTTGCGATGTGAACGAGAACAACCTGAACGCGGCGGCGGCCAGGTACCCGCAGGCCAGAAAGTTCGTGGACTTCCGTAAGTTGTACGATGCGAGCAAGGACATTGACGCGGTGGTTGTATCCACGACGGAGCACACGCACGCCTTTGCGGTGATGCCGGCCATCCAGCTTGGCAAGCATGTGTACTGCGAGAAGCCGCTTGCGCACAGCGTCTGGGAAGCCCGGCGGATTGGCGAGGCCGCCACCAAGGCCGGCGTCACCACGCAGATGGGCACCCAGATTCATGCGGGCAACAACTACCGGCGCGTCGTGGAACTCATTCAGACGGGAGCGATTGGGCCGGTGCGCGAGGTTCATGTGTGGGTATCCCGCGCCTGGGGCGACGGCGGCCGGCCGGAGCAGGCCGTGCCGGTTCCGCCGCACCTGCACTGGGACCTTTGGCTCGGCCCCGCGCCGGAGCGGCCGTTTCATCCCAGTTATGTCGAAGGGCAGCCGCGTTGGTACAAGTATTGGGACTTCGCGGGTGGGACGCTGTCAGACCTGGGGAGCCATTGGATTGACCTGCCGTTCTGGGCCCTCAAGCTGCGGCACCCGGTCACGGTCGAAGCCTTCGGGCCGCCGGTCAGTCCTGAAACGGCGCCCGCCTCATACCACCTCACCTACGAATACGGCCCCCGGGGCGACTTGCCTCCCCTCAAGTTGACATGGTACCAGGGTGAGGACAAACCCGCGCCGCTGACCGAGAAACGGATTCCCCAGTGGGACAACGGAGCCCTTTTCATCGGCGACAAGGGAATGCTGCTCGCCGATTACCAGAAGCACATCCTGCTGCCGGAAGACCAGTTTGCGGACTTCAAGCGTCCGGAGCCGTTTATCCCTGACTCAATTGGCCATTGGAAGGAATGGATCGAGGCCTGCAAGACCGGCGGGCCGACAACGTGCAACTTCGATTACGCCGGCGCACTGACCGAAGCGAATCAACTGGGCAACGTGGCCTACCGCACGGGCAGGAAGATCGAGTGGGACCCCGTGAGGCTCAAGGCCAAGGATTGCCCCGAAGCCGAGCGCCACATCCGGGGCAACTATCGAAAGGGCTGGAAGCTGGCGTGAACGAGGCAGCCCTCCGATTCGCACGCGTGCTGGGTGCTTGCCACCGGCGCACCCAGAACGCCAGAGAACTGTCGCATTCCAAGTCCCGATGGCACTGCGCGAGTTTCTTTGTCTGGGCGTTGACACTGCTCGCGGCTTTGCAGGTGGAGGCGGCTTCGGAGCCGGCCGGAAGAGCCGCGCCTGAGTGGGACGCTTTGTTTCAGCGGGAGTCCGGTTGGATCGGCGCGGACGGCAATTACTCGATTCCGCTCGCACGCGACACGACGCTGTGGCTGTTCAGCGACACCTTCGTGGGCAAGGTCAAGGATGGCAAGCGCCACGACGCCTCCATGATCAATAACTCACTTGCCCTCCAAAAAGGAACCAACACCCCCCAGTTCTTCTTCGGCACGACTCCGGACGGCAAGCCCGCGTCGTTCATCAAGCCGCAACGCGGCACCGGGCGTGACTACTTCTGGCTGGCTCACGGCGCGCGGAACGCACAGGGGTTGTATTTCTTCATGCTGCGCGTCGTGACCATGCGCACTGACACGCCATTTGGATTCAAACTGGTGGACGGCTGGCTCGCCCATGTCGCCAACCCGGATGACGCGCCGCCACAATGGCGCATCACGCAAACAAAGGTGCCGTTCACGAAGATCTCAAAGGATGGCGCGCTCATCTTCGGTGGCGCGGTGCTGTCCGAGGGCGGGTATGCCTACCTCTTCGGCGGGGACTCGCGATCCAAGGCAAAGAAGGCTGGCCATCCTAACGGGCTGGTTGTGGCCCGTGTGCCGTTGGATCGTTTGAGCGACTTCACCCAATGGCGTTTTCTCGCCAATGGAGCCTGGCTGAAGGACTGCCAGAGAGTGACTCCCCTTTTCCCCAACGTGGGAAGCGAGTTTTCGGTCTCCTGGCTGCCGTCGCGCAAGGCCTACGCGGCGGTTTACTCCGAAGGCATCGGCGGCAACATCCTGGTCCGGCTGGCGCCGGCACTGACCGGGCCGTGGGGTCAACCGGTCCGGGTCTATCGCTGTCCGGAAATGGACTGGCCGTCGAAGGCCTTCTGTTATGCGGCTAAAGCCCACCCCGCGCTGGCCAACGCAGCGGATGAGCTGCTGATTACCTACGCGGCCAACGCCTGGAACTTCTGGGACTTGTTCAAGGACGCCCGCCTGTACTGGCCGCGGTTTGTGCGCGTGAGCCTCCGTGCCGATTGATTCCCGCTCCCCTGCCCTTTTAACTTGAGCCAAGGCTGAAGTCAGCGTAGGAAAAGCAGATGCCGATTCATCTGCCCGCCATTTCGCGGCGCCAGTTTCTCGCGCGTTCCCTGGCCGGGAGCGCGGCGTTTCTGTTCGGTTCCAGCCTGCTCGCCGCCTCCAGGCGGGCGGATCCAAACTCCTGGGCGTTGCTGGCGGATGTCCACATCGCCGCCGATGCCAGCCGCGTCGCGCGCGGTATCAATATGACGGACCATTTCACGCGGGTAGCGCGGGAGGTGCTCGCGCTGGAGAAGCGTCCCGCGGGCGTGTTCATCGCCGGGGATTGCGCCTATAACAGCGGGGAGACGGGCGACTACCGCCGGCTGGCAGAACTGCTCGAGCCGATCCGCGAAGCCCAGTTGCCTGTGCATCTTGCCCTGGGCAACCACGATCACCGCGAGCGTTTCCGGGAGGCGCTGCGGCAGGAAGGGACTCCCAAACACCCGCTCCCCGATCGGCAGGTTGCCCTGGTGCGCACACCCCGGGCCAACTGGTTCGTGCTGGACTCGCTGGAGAAGACGCTCTCGACGCCCGGCCTGCTGGGCGAAGCGCAGTTGCATTGGCTGGCGCGCACGCTCGACGCCAATCGCAAGAAGCCGGCATTGGTTCTGGTTCACCATAATCCAGGCACGATGACAAAGGTCGGAGGTCTCAAGGACACGGAGGCGCTCTACGAAATTATTCGTCCGCGAAAGCAGGTGAAGGCTTACATTTTCGGGCACACCCATGCCTGGACCGTCGAGCAGGACCCCAGTGGGTTACACCTGGTCAATCTCCCGCCAGTTGCTTACGTCTTCCGCGAAAGCGACCCCGCCGGCTGGGTTCATGCCACCTTGGAGCGCAAAGGCATGCGCCTCGAATTGCGTTGCCTGGATACAGCGCACAAGTCGCACGGCCAGTTCGTCCGGCTTCAATGGCGCGCGGGTTAGCTCCGGATTGCGGTCTTCCGCTCATTTCACGAGAGTATGCGATTGATCGGCCACCTGGCGGACGAGAAGGCAGCGCGCACGTTCGCGGATTTTCTCTACGTGCGTAAGATTGACAGCCAAGTCGAATTTGAGAAAGCGGAGGGCTGGGCCATCTGGATCAATGACGAGGACAAGATTGAAGAAGCCGCTGGCTTGCTGGCGACGTATGAACTGAATCCGGCTGATCCGGCCTATCGGACCGAGGCGAAGGGGGCGGCGGAATTGCGCGCCCAGGCTGAGAAGGGGGAAGCCGCTTATTGCAAGAAAGTGCGCACCCCGGGACAGATCTTCCGGCCCATGAGCAACTACGGCTTTGGGCCGCTCACTTTCGTCCTCATCGCGATCAGCGTGGTAGTAAGCATTTTGTCGGGGATGGGGAATAATCCCGGGCCGATTCTGGGTTTATTCATCACGGACTTTACGGCCAGCGACCTCTTTGGATCGAGTCTTCCTGAAATCCGGCACGGGCAATTATGGCGGTTGGTCACTCCCATCTTCATTCATTTTGGCCCGCTCCACATCATCTTCAACGTGCTGTGGTTGCGGGATCTGGGCAGCATGATCGAAGGACGCCAGTCCTCGTGGACGCTGGCAGGCCTGGTGTTGGTCATAGCAGCCGGTTCGAACCTCGCGCAGTTCTTCTTTGGAGGTCCGTTCTTCGGCGGCATGTCCGGCGTGGTTTACGGACTGCTCGGCTACATTTGGTTGCGGGGCAAGTTTGACCCTGGCTCCGGCTTGTACCTGCATCCCACGACGGTCACGATGATGATCATCTGGTTCGTCCTCTGCTTCACGCCCATTGTGCCCCACGTGGCCAACGGCGCCCACGCGGCTGGCTTGGTCATGGGCCTTGGGTGGGGGTGGCTATCCAGCCTGCGCCACCGCTAAACCAAGGTAAGCCGTCGCGCTGGCCCTCCCGGTGGGACCGACCAACCGCAGGGACGTTTGACCCCATAAGAAAAACGGCGCAGTCAGCGAAGACTGCGCCGCACCACATGAAAACCCTAACCTAACCCTGCTTAATTCGACCACGAGCAAGGGATTCTGTTCAATCTTCCTTTCCGGCCTGGCGAAAACCATGCTGAATATGGTGACAAACACAGCCAGACAGGCTACTATAGATCCTCAGATGCATGAGAACGAATGGGAAGCCGCCTGACGCAACGGAACTCGAAGCCGAGCTGGCAAGACTAAACGCCTTGGTTCGGGAACGGCGCAAGCAGCTCGACCGCCTGGAGAAGTGTCCGAACAAGGACTGCCCGTGTCGTTTCGTGTGGCGGGAGCACGTGGAGAAGAATCTGGCCGGCCAAATAGGAAAGATCCGGCGAGAGGTCCGCAAAGCCCCCGCCCAGCCCGCCAAATCCAAGCGCCGGCTCCAACGGCGTGCGGCCAGGTAAGAGATTCCTGCTCTTACCGCCGACCTTGGCGCAGACGGTCCTTCTGAGCCGCGCTGGGGGCGGCTATTTCCCAATCGTCGAGGCGATGTAAATCAGCAGGGCCAGGATCACCAACCCAAGCACCACTCCAACGAGAATGAAGATCTGGTTGACCTTGTTGTCCTTCTTGGAGAAGCCCGCGCTCTTAGTGTCGAAACCGGGGCCGGTGTGCGCGTAATCAAGCTCGCTGGCTTTCACGCCGCCGGCGATTACGGTGGTGCGGTCGAATTGCTTCCTCGGGGGTGCGCCGGCCGCGTCGGCCTCAAGGCGCATCTGGACCTGGCCCAGTCGGAGGATTTGGCCTGGTTTGAGGACACTCTGGGTCACCTTCTCCGCGCCGATGAAGGTGCCGTTGGTGGAGTTCAGGTCGCGTACCATCACGTCGCTGCCGCGCAGCAGCACTTCGCAGTGGTGGCTGGAGACGGACGGTTCGGCAATCTGGAAGTTGTTGTCCTCCACCCGGCCGATGGTGGTCTTTTCGGCACTCAATTCATGCGAGCGCCCCGTCATTCCCGCGCTGAGGAGAACAAGCTTTAGCATAAATCACGTATCCACCGCCATTATGGCTGGAGACCGCTCTGCGACAAGTGGCAGTCAAAATGGTCGGGGCGGTGAGATTTGAACTCACGACCTTCTGAACCCCATTCAGACGCGCTACCAAGCTACGCTACGCCCCGAACCATTTCGCTGGCCGCAAACAGCCAACTGAAGCTAATGGTAATCGGTCGGATGCCGACCGCAAGAACTAAAGATTTGGCGCCGACTGAGCCCGGCGGTTACGACTTTTTCCGTGCCATTGTGTGGGTGGCGTGGCCGTAGAAGGCCTCTGCCGCCTCCATGAGCGTCTCCGACAACGTGGGGTGCGGGTGGACGGCAAGGGCCAGGTCTCTCGCCGTTGCCCCCATTTCGACGGCCAGCACACCCTCAGCAATCAATTCCCCAGCCCCCTGCCCTACGATTCCGACACCCAGAATTCGCTCGGTGTCCGGCTCAATGATCAGCTTGGTCAGCCCTTCAGGACGGTCGAAGGTCAACGCCCGCCCGGAAGCCGCCCACGGGAACTTGCTCACTTGCACGGGAATGCCCTTGGCCTTCGCTTCCGCCTCAGTCAACCCGCACCACGCCACTTCGGGGTCGGTAAACACGACCGCCGGGACGATGATATCCACAAACGCACTCTCCTCACCCGCGATGACTTCGACGGCAATGCGTCCTTCCTTGGTGGCTTTGTGAGCCAGCAGCACACCGCCTACGATGTCGCCGATCGCGTATATGGCCGGGTCGGTCGTTTGCTGCTTCTCGTTGACGTGGATGAAGCCCCTCTCGTCAAAGGAGACTTTGGTGTTCTCCAGGCCGAGGTCCTCGGCGTTCGGAGCGCGGCCAACAGCGACCAGCACTCGGTCGTAGAGTTCCTCCCGCTTCTCGCCCGCGGTCTCGGACACAACTTTGATTTGCTTGCCGCTGGTGGACATCTTGCCGACTCTGCTGCTCAGCCGGACTTCTTTGAAGGCCTTCTTTGCGTAAGCCACGATAGGCCGAGCCAGGTCGGGGTCGGCCCCCGCCAGAATGCTGTCCAGCGCCTCGATCAGCACGACCTTGCTGCCGAAGGTGGCATACACCGTTCCCAACTCCATGCCGATGTAGCCGCCGCCGATCACCAGCAGGTTCTCGGGGATGTCCTCAACCTCCAACGCCTCGGTTGAAGTCATCACCCGCGGGTTGCCCAAATCGAAATCGCGGGGCATCGCCGCCTTGGAGCCGATGGCGATGATGGCGTGGTCGTACTGGATAAACTGCTGGCCTTGCTCGGTCTCGACACGGAGGGTGTGCGAATCCTCAAAGTAGCCCCGCCCATGCATGATCTGCACCCCGCGCAGCTTTGCCAGTTGCGCCACGCCGCCCGCCAATCGAGTCAAGATGGACTCCTTCCAAGCTCGCAGCCTGGCCACGTCAATGGCTGGCGCGATGAAAACAATGCCGCGCTGCTCGGACTCCCGCGCGGCGGTGATCGTGTGGGCAGCGTGGAGCAAGGCCTTGGACGGGATGCAGCCCTGGTTTAAACAGACACCGCCCAGGCGTTTCTCGCGCTCGACCAGGATGACTCGCTTGCCCAGGTCCGCCGCGTAGAAGGCCGCGGCGTAGCCGCCCGGCCCGGCACCCACAACGACAATTTCAGTTTTGATCGGGTCCATAAAAAGCGCTCAGCGGAATACAGAGTTGCTAAGTGACGGAGTTCCGGAGTGAAGTGGAGCGCCGCGAGCAGCCAACACCCGGCTGACCATCATCCCCCCGCTCAATCATTCCACCACTCCGCCCGGTCATATCTTCACATCCTCTTCCCGGAAGTTCTCGAAAGCCTGCACAAGGTCCACTGTGAAGCGAGCGGCGGCGCCGCCGTCGATCACGCGGTGGTCATAGGAAAGCCCGATCGGCAACATCAACCTCGGCTCAATCCGGTCCTCCCGCACCACGGCCTTCATCGCGCCGCGGCCCAGGCCGAGTATCGCCACCTCGGGCTTGTTAACGATGGGTGTGAAGTGCGCCCCGCCAATTCCGCCCTGATTGGAGATGGTAAATGTGCCGCCTTTCAGCTCCTCCGCCGACAGTTTGCGCGCACGCGCCTTGCCGGCCAATTCCTCCAACTCCAGCGAAAGCGCCAGCAGGCCCTTCTTGTCCGCGTCGCGAATCACCGGAACGATCAAACCTGCCTCCGTATCCACCGCCAGGCCAAGGTGGTAGTAGTTCTTGATGACGATCTCCTGTGCAACCTCGTCGAGGCTGGCATTGAAGATCGGATGCTTCTTCAGCGTATCCACGACCACCTTCAACGCAAATGAGGTCAGGGTAAGCCGGGCGCCCTTCTGCTCATAGGCAGCAGCATATTTCTTGCGCAAGGCCATCAGGGCGGTGATATCGGCCTCGTCGAACTGCGTAACGCGAGGGGTGGTGTCCCAGCTTTCCGCCATCCGGCGGGCGATCACGGCGCGCAGGGGAGAAAGCGGTTGTCTGGAAATCGGGCCCCATTGGGAGAAGTCAATCTGCTGGGCGGGCGGCTTCGAGGGCGCCGCAGCGCTTGTGCCGCGGGGGGCCACCGCGAGCCGCTGAAGTCGTTGGATATAGGCACGCACGTCCTCCAGCAGGATTCGCCCGCCGCGGGCGCTGCCCCGGACACGGGAGAGGTCAATGCCCAAATCGCGCGCCAGCTTCCGGAGGGATGGAGCGGCGGCAGGCGTCCCTCCCGGTTTCGCCTCGGCGCTAAGTTCCGGGAACTCCTCCTCCGCAGCGGTTGGCACCTGCTCCGGGGACGGCGTCTGGATTAGGCGCTCGCGACTCTTCCGGGGGGCCGACTCTGCCACTGCGACCGGCCCTGCACTGGCTTGGCCGCTTTCGCGGAGTGACAGAATTCGCTGCCCTACCCTTATCTTCTCACCCGCCTTCACAAACACCTCCGCGACCGTCCCCGCAGCGGTGGATGGAATGGTGGCGACGGCTTTTTCGTTCTCCAGTTCCAGGATAGGCTGATCCTTGGCCAGCGTGTCGCCCTCTTTAACGAACAAGCTCACCACGGTGCCTGAATCGGCACCTTCACCCAGAGGCGGAAGTTTCAAGTCCATACGTCGGTGCGCAGCAATGTGCACAAAAAGAACATAACCGCCAGCAAAATCAAGCGTCGCAGGCTTGCATCCCCGCCCGCAGGTAGCCGAGGGCGTAGGCCATGCCGGCGTGCCACGGAGCGGAACAGGTCACCTGTGGCGCGTGGTCGGGAATGATCACTCCTTGAAAGTCATTCTGCTTGAGAATGCGCAGGACGCGAAGAACATCCACATCGCCGTCGTCAATGAACGTCTCCTTATAGAACGGCACCTTTCCGCGGACGTTGCGCAGGTGGACATAGGCCAGCTTGCCTTGTCGGCTGTAGGTGTCCACAGCCTCGCAGACATCGCCCTCCGTCATCTCGGCCAGCGTGCCGACGCAGAACTCCAACGCGTTGCGCGGGCTCGGCTTGAGGTCGAGTAGCTTCTGGTAGAGGCGTGGTTGATAGACCAGGCGCGGTTGGCCGCGGACGGTCGGCAAGGGTGGGTCGTCCGGATGCGCCGCCAGGGTGACGCCTGCTTCCTCCGCCACGGGAATCACTTCCTGCAGAAAGCCTTGCACGCGCTCCCAAAGCTGGTCGTTCGTCGCGGAAGGCACAGCCCCGGCGGATGCGCTGCGGTCATAGACCATATTCCACACCATCCCCTTTGGCAGCGGCTCGTCGAACGCGCCGTTCATGCCCACCGCTTCCGCGCCGCCCCGCGCGAAGGGCCCCTTCACTCGGCCAGCCACCCCCGCAATGGAAAAGTTGTAACCCAGGATCGGAATGCCAGCCTCGCCAAGGTTGCGGATGGTGGACTTGACGTTTTCCAGATGCTGCGCCTTCTGAGGTCCATCGAGCAAGATGTCGTGCCAATGGGCGGGGTCGAGGTTCTCGATGGCCTCCAGCTCCAATCCTGCAGCGTTGATCTGCCGCTTGAGGGCCGTCAGTTCTTCGCACGTCCATAAGCCATGCGGGTCCCCAGCCAAGCCCCAGCCGGTATCATCCCCAACCGGCTGGTCGCCTGGTTGGTTGCTGCGGGAAGAACGGAAGTAATCCACCAAGTGCGCCACAATGTGAGTGCAGCCGCATTGCCGGGCAAACCGGTAGTGTTCCTCGTTCAACTGGTGGCGGTAGAGCCCGAGACCGAGTTTCATACTTGGCAGTGATTCACACGGAGCGCGAGCTGGGACGGGCCTGCGCCTCGGCACCGGTCTGGGTGGTTACCACAGGCATAGTCTAGAAACCGATACTCACTCCACCATCCACCGGCAGGACGATCCCCGTCACGAACTTCGCAGCGGGCGAGCAGAGATAAACCGCCGCCGCGCCAATATCCTCCGGCTCCCCGAACCGGCCCAAGGGGGTGCGAGCCAGGATTCGCCGCTTGCGCGCCGGGTCGCCAGCCATCGCCTGACGCGACATATCCGTCTCAATCCAGCCCGGCGCAATGGCGTTGACGCGCACACCCGATGGCGACACCTCGGTCGCCAACGCGCGGACCATGCCCGGAAAGGCGCTCTTGGCTGCACTGTAGGCAAAGACGCGCGGGACGCCAAAGAGCGCCGCCATCGAGGCAACGAGGATAATCGAGCCATGCCTGCGCCGAAGCATCGCGGGCAGCACTGCTCGCGTGAGAGCATGAGTCCCGAGAACGTGCGTCTTGAATACACCCATGAACTCGTCTTCGCTGGTCTCCAGAGCACGTTTCTTAAGGTGAATGCCGGCGTTGTTAACCAGAATCGTAATCGGGCCAAACAATGCTTCAGCCCGGGCAACAACCTTGGGAACGTCTTTAACCTTAAGCACGTCGCATGTGACATAGCCAGCCTGCGGTCCGATGGCAGCCGCTCCCGACTTCAGCACGGCCGCCCGGCGCCCGGCGAGGATCACCCTGGCCCCGGCCAGGGCCATGCTCCGCGCAATCGCCAAGCCCAGCCCCGTGCCACCGCCGGTGATCAAGGCCGTCTCACCATCCAGCCGGAATGGGTTGTCAGTGTCCGCCGCAGCTGCCGCTGCTCTGCGCGGCTTAATTGTTCTCCTTCTCATTTCGCAAAACTGCGAGTTAGCTGGCCCCACTCTGCCTGTCGCATGGTTTGACACCACGCCCATGATCCGCTGCATGCATATCGCTTGTCGCCATGACCCACTACCAGCTCGCCAGCTCCGGATAGGCCTTGTCGGGGTCCATACCCAGGTCTTTGATCGCCCTGGCCACCACCCGCCGGTCCACCATGTCCTTTGCCGCCAGCGCGTGCAGCGTGGCGATCACAACCGATTCGGCGTCCACTTCAAAAAAGCGGCGCAGCCGCTCGCGCGTCTCGCTGCGGCCGTAACCGTCCGTGCCCAACGTCGTCAGCCCCCCAGGCACCCACGGCGCAATCTGGTCAGGCACAATCTTCATGTTGTCCGACACAGCCACGAAGACCCCCTTTTCGTCCGCAAGGACATTCTCTACGTAACACTTCCTGGGCGGCTCAGTCGGGTGCAGCATGTTCCAGCGTTTGGCCCCCAGCGCGTCATTGCGCAGCAATTTGTAGCTGGTCGCGCTCCAGACATCGGCCGAGACACCGAATCTCTCAGCCAGAATCTCCTGTGCCCGCAGCGCCTCGCGGATAATCGGTCCGCTGCCCAGCACATGCGCCTTGACCGCTTTCCTGGCAGGCCCCGCCTTGAACTTGTAGAGGCCCTTCAAAATTCCCTCCGCCACGCCCTCGGGCATGGGCGGCATTTCGTGGTTTTCGTTGTACAGTGTCAGGTAGTAAAACACTTCCTCCCCTTCGGTGTACATCCGGCGCAGGCCGTCGGCGATAATCACCGCCACCTCGTACGTGAACGCCGGGTCGTAGGTGCGCAGCGTTGGAATCGTACTCGACAGGATCAGGCTGTGGCCATCTTGGTGCTGCAGGCCCTCGCCGTTGAGCGTGGTGCGGCCCGAGGTGGCGCCGAGCAGAAAGCCCTTTGCCCGCATATCGCCCGCCAGCCACATCAGGTCGCCTATGCGCTGGAAACCGAACATCGAGTAATACGTGTAGAACGGAATCATGGGCAGGCCGTGCGTCGCGTAGGAAGTGCCCGCCGCCAGAAACGAAGCCATCGCCCCGGCTTCCGTAATGCCCTCTTCGAGGATCTGCCCGTCTTTCCTCTCGTTGTAGTAAAGCAGCGACTTGCTATCCACCGGCTCGTAAAGCTGCCCTTTGGAGGAATAGATCCCGACCTCGCGGAACAGCGCGTCCAGGCCAAACGTGCGCGCCTCGTCCGGGATGATCGGCACAATCTGGCGCCCGATGGCCTTATTGCGGATCAGTGTGCTCAGCAGACGCACAAATCCCATCGTTGTGGACATTTCCGTCCGCGCTGTGCCTTTGAGCAAGTCGCCGAATGTCTCCAGCTTCGGCACCTCGAGCGGCTTGGCCTGCACGACGCGTTGGGGCACGAACCCGCCGAGCTTTGCGCGCTGCCCCAACAAGTACTTGGTTTCTCGGCTCTCCGGCGCGGGGCGGAAGAACGGGGTCTCCGCTATCTCCTCATCGCCTATGGGAACGCCAAACCGGGCGCGGAATGACCGCAGTTCCTTCTCGTTGAGCTTTTTCTGCTGATGCGTGATGTTGCGTCCTTCGCCGGCTTCACCCAGACCGTAGCCCTTGACGGTTTTGGCCAGGATCACCGTTGGCCGGCCTCTGTGCTCCATTGCGGCTTTGTAGGCGGCATAGACCTTGCGCGAGTCGTGGCCACCCCGCAGCAACTTGTGGATCTGCTCGTCCGTCAGGTGGTTTACCAACCCCAACAGCTCAGGATATTTGCCGAAGAAATGCCGGCGCGTGTAACTGCCAGGCTCAACGGAGTATTTCTGGTAGTCGCCGTCCAAAGCCTCTTCCATCCGCCTGAGCAGCAGCCCCGTCTTGTCGGCAGCCAGCAGTTCGTCCCACGCCGTGCCCCAGATCACCTTGATGACGTTCCAGCCCGCGCCCTGAAAGGCGGCCTCCAGTTCCTGGATGATCTTGCCGTTGCCGCGCACCGGCCCGTCAAGCCGCTGCAAGTTGCAGTTGACCACCCAGACTAGGTTGTCCAGCCCCTCCCGCGACGCGAGCGTCAACGACCCCAGCGTCTCCGGCTCATCGGTTTCCCCGTCTCCGATGAAAGCCCACACCTTCGGCTCTTCGCCTTCGATGAAGCCTCGTGCGCGCAAATAGCGGTTGAAGCGGGCCTGGTATATCGAAAGCAGTGGCCCCAGCCCCATGGACACGGTCGGGAACTGCCAGAACTCCGGCATTAGATACGGGTGCGGGTAGGACGACAAGCCGCCGTCTTCGGACAATTCCTGGCGGAAATTGTGCAGGTGCCGCTCCTCCAACCGCCCTTCCAGGAACGCCCGCGCGTATATCCCGGGTGTGGCGTGGCCCTGGAAATAAACCATGTCCCCCGCGAAATCCCCGGTGCGCGCTCGGAAGAAGTGGTTGAATCCCACCTCGCACAGCGTCGCCGACGAAGCGTAAGTCGAAATATGGCCGCCCAGGCCACTGTGCTCGCGATTCGCGTTGACCACCATCGCCATCGCATTCCACCGGATGAAGCTCTTGATCCGCCGTTCCATCTCCCAATCCCCGGGAAACGGGGCCTGTTTATCAGCCGGGATAGTATTGATGTAAGGAGTGCTTACCACCCTCGGCACCTCGACGCCGCGCGCCCGCAAGCGTTCCGTGAGGCCAAGCAGGAAGCCCGCCGTCTTTTGCGGTCCCTGGTCCTTGAGCGCAAACTCCACCACTCTCTCCAGCGACTCGAGCCACCGCTCTTCTTCGGTTTGTTCCGGCGCCGGCAGCACTTGCAGGTCAGGCGCGGAGTAATCTTGTTCTGTGTTTGGCACTTTCACTTTGTCATTCCTGAGATTCTTACTTAAACTCTCACTGGTTGCGCGTCAAACGACTCAAGGCGGGTTGTATTACAGCGCAAGGCCCGCGTATTGTCAGCCAAATACTATAGCACATGAAACTCTGCGACCTCACGCTGGCGACCCCCGAGGAGAACCTCGCTTGCGACGAAGTCCTGCTCAACCTCTGCGAGGCCGGTGAGAGCGATGAACTCCTCCGGCTTTGGGCGCTCCCGGAGTATTTCGTCGTGCTTGGCTACGCCAATAAGGCCGCGACCGAAGTGAACCTCCCCTACTGCCACAAGCACACCATCCCCGTCCTGCGGCGCTGTTCGGGAGGCGGAGCCGTCCTGCAAGGCCCGGGTGTCCTGAATTATTCCTTGGTCCTGCGCATGGACCACTGCGGTCCCTTCCACAGCATTCACGCCACGAATCGCCTCATTCTCGAACGCCACCGCGACACGTTGGCCCCGCTGCTCATGGCTCCTGTCGAGTGGCGCGGTCAAACCGACCTGGCGATCGGCGGGCTCAAGTTTTCCGGCAACTCCCAGCGCCGCCATCGCCGCTTCCTGTTGTTCCACGGCTCGTTCCTGCTCCACCTTGATCTGAGCCTGGTGGAAAAGACCCTCCCACAACCTTCCCGCCAGCCGGATTACCGCCTCAACCGATCGCATTCCGACTTCCTGATCAACCTGAACGTTCCGCCACACGCCTTGAAGACTGCCCTCGCCAAGGCCTGGAAGGCCACCATCCCGCTTGCACCGATTCCCCTCGATTTGATCACTCGCCTCGTCGGAGAAAAGTACGCACTCGACGAGTGGAATCTGAAATTCTAACCCTCATCCGAGAGGTTGTTCCAAGGGTGGGGGCAGTTCGAGCGACCGGAGCTTGCCAGTCAACGCTGGTAACCAATGGACTTCGAATAGCACACACCTCATAACTGCCCCAGTTACTTCCGGGACATGCCAACGGTGGTTCTCACCCGCACCACCCGGATAGCCGAGGCTCAGGGATTAGGTGGTCATCATTGCTCCCCAGCCAGAACCAGATGACTCCCCTCCCGACCTCCAAATCCTGCGCACTGTCCATATTTTGGACAGTGATGCTGCCGCTTGCCTCTTCCAGTCCCCGCTGGTTCCGGCTCCCCTGGCTGGCTGATACGGTGCCGATGCGGTGGCGCTACGGTGTGGTTCCCATGGGGGTCGGCCCCCATGGGAACCACACCGTGACCTAACCGCACTGACACGCCATCCACAAGCCAAAGCAGTCAAGAAACCATGGTAACGGCGCCGTCGCCCATCTGGCGGGTGTGCTGGAGGCAAGAATTGGAGTGCGAGACGGCGGATCGCCAGCGGGGTTCCCCGGAAATCCACAGAGGACCCTATTTGTGGCACGGGATGGCTGTGAATTCCTTTGACGTCCAAGACACAGGTGACGATCTTACCTGCTCCTGAGCATGAATTACATCACACGAAAGCTACTGCTTTATTTCCTGCCAGCTTTGTGCCTCCTCGTTGGTTGCAGCCACGTCAACCAGACAGCATCTCCTGCCCCGCCGCTGCATGTCGGCGCAGCGGAGGTGGACATCACTCCGCCCGTCGGCTATCGCATGGCGGGCTATTTCAACGAGCGCATCTCGACCGGCATTCACGATCCGCTCCACGCCAAGGCAATTGTGCTCCAGCAAGGCCGTCAGCAGGTTGCGCTGGTCGCCTGCGACCTGATCGGCGTGCCGCTGAGTGTTTCAACCGCCGCGCGCGCCCAGGCCAGCCAGCGGTCTGGCATACCGGCCGCCAATATCGTCATCTGCGCGACGCACACCCACACCGGGCCGCTGTACGAAGGACCGCTGCGCGAATACTTCCACGAAGCCGCCCTCAAGAAGAACCAGACCGACCCGCAGGAAAAAGTGGATTATGCCGCTTTCCTAACCGATCGGCTGGTGAACGTTATCGCCGCGGCCCAGGCGACTCTTCGCCCGGCGCAACTGCAGGCCGGCATTGCGAAGCAGGAGGGGCTTTCATTCAATCGCCGTTTCTGGATGAAGAACGGCACCGTGGTCTTCAACCCCGGCCAACTCAATCCCGATATCGTGCGCCCCGCGGGACCTATTGACCCGGATGTTGGCATCCTGCTCGCGCGCGGCCTCGACGCGGCACAACCTTTCGCGGGTCTGACCGTCTTCGCCGTGCACTCCGACACTGTGGGCGGCACGGAATACAGCGCGGACTACTCGTATTTCCTCCAACAGACGCTCCGCGGCGCGTTCGGCCAGCAATTCACCTCGACCTTGGGCCTGGGTACATGCGGCGACCTCAACCACATCAATGTCAACGAAGCGCCCGCCTCCCGGCAGAAGTTCCAGATTGCCGAGCGCATCGGTGACACACTCGGGCGGGTGGTCGTTGAGCAATCGAAGCAACTACCGACCCTCTCGAAGCCCGCCCTGGCCGCTCGAAGCGCCGTCGTGCGGGTGCCCTTCCAGCAGGCCACACCGGAAGAGATCGCCGAGGCCCGTGCGGTCATGGAGAAATTCTATGACAGGGACACCCCATTCCTTACCAAGGTGGCTGCCGTTCGCACGCTCGATCTGGCCCGTCTGAGCCCGCGTTACCCACTGGAGGTGCAGGTGTTCCGCCTGGACGCCGAAACCGCAATTGTCTGCCTGCCGTGCGAGATTTTCGTCGAGTTGGGCCTGGCCATCAAGCAGGCCTCTCCCTTCCAGCGCACGATGGTGATCGAGATCTGCAACGATCGCCCGAGCTACGTCCCAACGCTCAAGGCCTTCGGCGAGGGCAGCTACGAAGTCACCAACGCCCGCGTCAAGCCCGGCGCCGGCGAGATGCTGGTGGACGCGGCGGTGAAATTGTTGAAGGAAGTGAGGGAGTAGACTGCGGTCCACACTGCTCACGCCCTCGCACCAATGACCCCGTCCGGCCCTCCTCGCCCTCCCAGCCCCAGCCTCCTTCCCACTCTCGGCCTGTTCACCACTGTGATGCTGGTCATCGGCGGTGTCATCGGCTCGGGCATCTTCCGCAAGCCCGGCGTCATGGCGGCACAGGTCGGCTCGCCCGAGCTGCTCCTGGGTGTCTGGGTGCTGGCCGGTGTGCTCACCCTGTTCGGTGCGCTCACCAACGCCGAGATCGCCAGCATGATCCCGGAAACCGGCGGCCAGTACATCTACTTCGAGCGTATGTATGGCCCGTTCCTGGCCTTCCTGTATGGCTGGGCCATCTTCGCCATCATCCAATGCGGGTCCATCGCAGCGATCACTTACGTCTTCGCTGAATATGCCACCCACTTCCTCCCCCTGCCCGAACTTCCGGCCACCCTCGCCGCCTGGTCCTTCCATGTCCCGTTCGTCGGCGACGTCTCGCCTCTCAAGGAAATCGGCGTCAAATGTCTCGCCGCTGCCGTCATTGTCCTCCTCACCGCCATTAACTACCTCGGCGTCCGGTTTGGCGGCCTGGTGCAGAACATCTTCACTATTGCCAAGGTCGCCGCCATGTTGCTGCTGGTAATCGCCGCATTCTGTCTGCCGACCGGCGGATCCACAGCGAACCTCACCACCCCCAGCGCCCATATCCATCTCACCGGCCTGGCCCTTGTCGCCGGCATCGCCGCCGCCCTCCAGGGCGCCTTCTGGGCCTACGACGGCTGGAACAAACTCACCTACATCGCCGGCGAAGTGAAACAGCCCCAGCGCAACATCCCCCTCGGCCTCTTCTGGGGAATGCTCGCTGTCACTGCCGTTTACCTGCTCATCAACGTCGCCTACGCTTACGTGTTGCCTATAGACCAGATGGCCCAGTCCAAGCTTGTCGCCGCCGACGTTGCCGAACGATGCTTCGCCGGCGGCGGACGCTGGATCGCCGCCGCCGTCATGGTCTCCACCTTCGGTACCGCCAACGCCACCATCCTGGCCACCGCCCGCCTCTACTACTCCATGGCCCGCGCGGATTACTTCCCCCGCCCCCTCGCCCGTGTCCATCCCCGCTTCCACACCCCTGCCGCATCGCTGGTCGCCCAAGGCATCTGGAGCGCCCTGCTCCTCTTCAGTGGCACCTTCGACACCCTCACCGACACCCTCATCTTCGTGAGCTGGTTCTTCTATGCCGCCAGCGCCTACGGCATCTTCGTCCTCCGCCGCAAAATGCCCGACGCCCCACGCCCCTACAAAGTCCCCGGCTACCCTTTTGTCCCCTGGACCTTCGTCATCTTCTCCGTGCTCTACCTCGGCTTCACCATCTACAACGACGTGATCGGCTACCAGGCCGCTGTGGCCGCCGGCAAACCCGCCCTCATCAACTCCGCCTTTGGCACCGCCCTCACCCTCATCGGCGCCCCCCTCTACCTCTTCTACCGCTCCCGCCAACCCGCTCGCTCCCGCAGCGCATAAAATGCAGGCTGCACTCTCCCCGGCGAACCGACGCCTCGCCTTTTGGACTGCGGCGGCAGAGCGCAGCGGCGACGCCGCTTTTCCGGAATCGGCATGCCTCCGAAAGCGGCGTGGCGCTTCGCTTCCCGCCACACTCCAAAAGCTGTGCGAGACCTGTCGGCCTGAGAAATCGCGCCGACTCACGCGTACCGCCCTCCAGGGCCAGTCCCTTCTGCGTCAAAGAAAAGGGGCGCGGTTCTGGCGAGCCGCGCCCCGTTATATTGGCAGGCAGCGCTGTTCCCAGCGCGCCCTGCTCCATCACTCCGCCACGCCGCTTTCGTGTCGGCTCACGCCGCCTAATTCAGAATGGCCGCGATATCCGATTGCGCATCCTTGATCGGCATCAGGTTGAACTTCTCCACCAGCACGTTCAGCACGTTCGGGGTCACGAACGCCGGCAATGTCGGCCCCAATCGGATGTTCCGGATGCCCAGGTAAAGCAGCGTCAGCAGGATCGCCACCGCCTTCTGCTCGTACCATGACAACACCAGCGACAGCGGCAGATCGTTCACCCCGCAGTTGAACGCCTTGGACAGGGCGACCGCGATCTGGATCGCCGCGTAGGCGTCGTTGCACTGCCCGATGTCCAACAGGCGCGGAATCCCGCCAATGGTTCCAAAATCCAGCTTGTTGAACCGATACTTACCGCACGCCAGGGTTAGGATTACGCAATCCTCCGGCAGCGATTCGGTAAACTCGGTGTAGTAGTTCCGTCCCGCCCGCGCCCCGTCGCAGCCGCCCACCAGGAAGAAATGCCGGATCGCCCCGGTCTTGACCGCGTCAATTACCTTGTCGGCTACGCCGAGCACGGCGTTGTGGCCAAACCCGACCAGGATCGTCTTGTCCGGCCCGTCTTCGCTGAACCCGGGCGCTGCCAATGCCGCCTCGATCACCGGGGCGAAATCGCCGTTCGCGATATGGGGAATCCCCGGCCAGCCCACGTGGCCCGCAGTGAAGATGCGACGCTTGTAGCCTTCCTGCGGCTCCTGCAAGCAATTCGTCGTCATCAGGATCGCCCCCGGGAATGCCCGGAACTCGTCCCGCTGGTCCTGCCAGGCCCCGCCGTAGTTGCCCACCAGGTGCCGGTATTTTTTGAACTTCGGATAACCGTGCGCTGGCAACATCTCACCGTGGGTGTAGACATTGATCCCCATGCCCTCCGTCTGCTGCAAGAGCTTCTCAAGGTCTTTCAGGTCGTGCCCCGATACGAGAATGGCCTTGCCTTTCACCGGCTCGACGCGCACCGGCGTCGGCACCGGATGCCCATAAGTGCTGGTGTGCGCATGGTCGAGAATCTCCATCGTCTTGAGGTTAATCTCCCCGCACTTGAGACACATCGCGAGCAACTGATCCTCCGACGGCGTCTCTTCCGCCAGGCAGCTCAGTGCCTCCTCGAAAAACGCGTAGACCTCATCCGCCTCCTGCCCCAGAATCTGGGCGTGATCCGCGTAGGCCGCTGCGCCCTTGATCCCATAGACCAGCAGCTCCTGAAGCCCGTTGATGTCCGGCCCGAGCTTGTCCTTCCGTGTCAGGACGGACACTATTCTGCCCTGCGCTACCAAACCCTCCTGCGTTGGCGCGGGCGCCCACGTGCTGGGACCGTTTACCGTCTCGGGTGTCTTGCCCGCCTTGCGCGCCGCCGCTTCATACATCGCCTTGGCCTTGTCGCGCACCTGCGCCGCCTCGCGCAGCGCGGCCGCAATAGCCTCCGCGTCGAAGTTCACGTTCGTCACCGTGATGAACATGGCCTTAAGGATGAACCGGTCCACCGCCGGGTCTTTGGCCCCCAGCCCGCGCGCCCGGTGCGCGTACTGCGCAATTCCCTTGGCGGCATGCACCAGCAAGTCTTGCAGAATGGCGCTGTTCTCGTCCTTGCCGCAGACCGAAAAGTCCTGGCACCCCACACCTCGCGAAGTCTGTTCACACTGATAACAAAACATGTAGCCTTTCTTTCGTTGTATTCTATTCGTTGATGTTTCACCGCTGGTCATCCGTGCCGACGGTTATATGTCGCGGAGACTATGCCCGGACTCCGCGACCCGCGTCTTGATATAAGTCATGCTTTTCAAAGTAAACTTAAATAGCATCCAGACCAATGATTGCCGCCCACCACCGGCACTCCTGCTGGCCGGCGGCGCTGGCGCCAGTCTGGAGCGTAGTGGGAGACATCCTGCCCGGCGGGGTGGCCTTCTCACAGCTAATTGGAGCTGGTCCGGGCAACAGTATGCCCGCCGCCACAAGGTGGCGCTGTATGGATGGGTTCGCGCTGGCGCAGCGTCACACTGTTTTCTTGCCCCCACAACCCAGCCGGCCTAGTATGACTGGTACAGACCATGAAACTGATCCGCCTCCCCCGGTTCGCCGTTCTGCTTGGCAGCATCTTCCTCCTTTCGCACCTCCCCTGCGCGGCTGAATCTCCCTTCCTCTATGGCATCTTCGACGGCGGCGACCCCGACCCCGCCGACGCCTCCGAATATCTCGGCCACATCTCCAGCGGCGCCGGCCCCGGCTGGGTCACCGTCACCGTCTCCATCGGCGCCAACACCAACGACACCTGGGGCAAGGACTACCGCTTCCTCAGCAACCTCGGCCACACTGTCATCGGCCGCATCAATCACGGCTACTTCCCCATCGGCACCATCCCCCTGACCAACAAGTACGACGACTTTGCCATCCGCTGCGCCAGTTTCGTCACCAATTCCCAGGGCTGCTCCATCTGGACCATCGGCAACGAGCTCAACATCGCGGGCGAATGGCCCTTCGACACCAACCGCAACGTGGCCCCGTTCGTCACGCCCGGGCAGTACGCCCTCTGCTACCGCAAGGTCTATAACGCCATCAAAGCCGTCCGCCCAAACCACATCGTGCTGCCCCAGGCGCCCGCCTGTTTCTCCGGCCCCTTCTCCGCCGGCTCGAACCCTTACGGCCTCAACAACTTTCCCTACGAATCCAACCCGCTGACCTGGGTCCAGTACCTGAACCAGATGCTCACCGCCATCACCACCACCGGCCCCAACCCGCGCCCGCCCGACGGGATCGCCCTCCACCTTGCGTCCCGCGGTTACACCTGCAGCGCTATCCACAGCACGGCCAAAATCGGCAGCCTTTACAGCAGCTTCTACGTTTACCAGGACTGGGTAAACCTCGGCATCCCCTCCAGCCTCTACAACCTCCCGCTCTACGCCACCGAGTGCAACGGCTACTACTTTTGGAAGGGTGGGCATCACGAAAGCCCCCTCTCCCACTATGAACCCGGCTGGATGCAGGAGGTCTATGCCGAAATCAGCCGCTACAACCAGACCGCCGTCGCCACCGGCAAACCGGTTTACCGCTGCGTCAACATGTACCAATGGCCCGAAGGCTACGACAACTGGAACATCAACGGCAGCAGCGACTTCTTCAAAGACGACATCCTCGCTGACCTCGACATCGCCGTAGCCCAGCGCTACACTTGGCCCGGCAATTACGCCGGGATGTTGATTCCAATCGGCATCAACTTCATCCACCCCGGCACCAGCGACGACACCGTCCCCATCTGCGGGAATGGCGGCGTGGTACCCCAGACCGGTTGGATCAATCTCACCGCCGGCGGCACCGGCAGCGGGGTCGCCCTCCAAGCAGGCTTGAGCGTCAGTTGGTTCACCCCGGGTGGCGGCACCCACGAATTCTCCACCCTGCCGAACTCCCCTGCCGACTTCGCTCTCATGCAGGGCTATCTCGACACCGGCAATACCTCAACCTCACTTATCACTGTCAGTGGTGTCAAATTCCCCCTGTACGACGTAATAGTCTATTGCGACGGAGACAATGGGGACGCCGCGCGAGTCGGCAGGTATGTCCTCAGCGGCGCGACCAGCGGCAACGCCACCAAGTATGTCGGCGACCCGGCCTATAGCGACTTCTACGGCACCTACATCGAGGTGGATTCCCCCACTGGCGGCGCCTCCACCCCAGCGGGCAATTACTGCCGCTTCCGCAATGTCCGCGGTGTAGGTTTCACTGTTTCCGCCACGGGTAACTATGGCTCCGACAACCACCCGCGCGCCCCCGTCAACGCCCTCCAGATAGTGCCGATCAATGTGGTCCCTGTTCTGAGCGAGCCTGTCCACAGCGCTGGCCGTTTCGAGTTCTTTCTCAGCGGCGCCACCAATATCAGTTACACAATCCAAGGCTCCACCAACCTGCTTGACTGGGACTTCGTTGCCAACCGCACCGCCCCGGCGCAGGTCTCGCTTTCCTCGGCCGACCACCGCTATCATTTCTTTCGGGCGCTTTTCCAGTAGCGCGGGTCATCTGGCGCGCGCGTACTGCTTGACCGTTGGCCCGCCAGCGGAATATTCTGGCAGTACAAGTCACTGAAGCTGCGTCTGATACCAGACCAATTACTTGCCATGAATAAAACGGTGGCAGTCAGGAATCCGGAGCGGCCATCCCCACAGACACGTTCAGCTTTCACCCTTATCGAGTTGCTCGTTGTGATCGCGATCATTGCCATCCTGGCAGCGCTGCTGCTCCCCGCACTGAACCGGGCCAAGCTCCGCGCCCAGGGTGTTTGGTGCATGAACAACACCCGCCAACTCATGCTCGCCTGGCAACTTTATGCCAGCGATCACGCCGATTGGCTGCCCCCCAACGAAGACAATGGCGCCACGGGAAACTGGTGCGGTGGGGTAATGAATTTCGACGGCGGCAATATCGCCAACTACACCATCTCATTTCTCATTGATCCCAAATACGGGAAGCTGGGGCCCTACAGCAAGGCCCCGGGCCTTTACAAGTGCCCCGCCGATCGCAGCGCCGTGAGCATGGGCGGCCAGACCTTCAACCGGGTCCGCAGTGTTGCCATGAGCCAGTCCGTCGGCACGATGCTCAATCCTCCCCTCCGCCCCGTCGTAGGCCCCTGGCTCGGCGGCGATAACGGCAGTCCTTCACCCGCTTGGCGCACATACGGCAAACTGACGGACATCGTGCGGCCGACGCCCGATTTGCTCTGGGTCGTGATTGACGAACATCCCGACAGCATCAACGATGCCGGCCTGGCCGTCGAATGTGCCTTGACCAATGCTGAGGCCAAGATCATTGACTACCCCGCCAGCTTCCATGCCAGTGCCGCCGGGATCGCTTTCGCCGACGGCCACTCCGAAATCCACAAGTGGAAAGACTCACGCACCATGCCGGCCGTCAAATACGACAATACACTTCCGCTCAACGTCTCCTCACCCAACAATCCCGACGTCGCGTGGTTGCAGATACGAACCTCCGCACTCAAATAGCCCGCGCCTTGTCATTGCATAGATCACAAGTGACCCTTACCATTCCGAGCCATGAAATTGAATCGCCGTGAATTCCTGACTGCTTCCGCTATAACCGGGTTTTTAGGTGGCCTCCCCTTGACGGCTCGGGCATTCACTTTACCCGATCCACCCCGCAAAGCACGGCTCCGCCTGTCATGCCAGGAGGGCGTGGCTCCCGGTCACTCCTTGACAGAGAAACTTGATTTTCTGGAACAACTCGAGTTTGAAGGCCTGGAAGTGGGTGGTGGTGGCCTGGCCAAACGCGTCGAGGAACTGCAAAAGGCGCTTCAAGGCCGCAAGATCAAGGTCAGCGCCATATGCGCCGGATTCAAGGGGGTGCTCATCTCTGAGCAGGAAGAGGTCCGCCAAACAGCAGTGGCGAGTATGAAGGAAATCATCACAGCCGCCGGCGCGCTCGGCTCCACCGGCATGATCATCGTCCCGGCCTTCCACAACCAGACCAAAATGGGCCACCAGGAGTCGCGCGAACTGCTGGTCAAGCTCTTGTCCGAACTGGGAGACCATGCCCAAAAGGCCGGCACACGGGTGCTGCTCGAACCGCTCAACCGCCGCGAGTGCCACTTCTTGCGCCAGGTTGCCGACGGCGCGGCCATTTGCCGCGACGTCAACAATCCCGGCATCGCCCTCATGGGCGATTTCTGGCACATGACCTGGGAAGAGACAAGCGACATGGCGGCCTTCATCGCCGCCGGCAAATACCTGCACCACGTCCACATTGCCAGCCGCAAAAACCGCAAGATGCCGGGAGAGGATGATGGTGACAATTACGTGGACGGCTTCAAGGGGCTTAAGCTCATCGGTTACCAGGACTTCGTGAGCTTCGAGTGCGGTTGCAAGGGTGACCCCGCGAAGGCCCTTCCCGCTGCCACCAAGCTGCTGCGCGAACAGTGGGAATCGGCTTAATGCCAGCGCGTCACCCAGGCGCCGCGCCCACCCTACTTCGCCATCACCATTTCAAGGGTGTCGTCCCGCTTCTGTGGCGCATCCTGTTCGGACTCGACCGAAGGGGTGGCCGTTGGCCCTTCCAGGGTCGTCGCCGGGGCCCCGGTCACCGCTTCGTTAGTCTTGTGGAATTTGACACTGACAATCTTGCTCACGCCGTGCTCCTGCATCGTGATGCCGTAGAGCACATCTGCCATGCCGATAGTCCGTTTGTTGTGCGTGATGATGATGAACTGTGAGCGCGTCAGGAAACGCTGCAACAGCCGAACAAACCGGTTGATGTTGGATTCGTCCAGCGGCGCGTCCAACTCGTCCAGCACGCAAAAGGGGCTGGGTTTGACCTGGTAAATAGAGAATAGCAGCGCCACAGCGGTCATCGTCTGCTCGCCGCCGGACAGGAGCGAAATGGTCTGCAGTTGCTTGCCCGGCGGCCGCGCCACAATATCAATACCGCTTTCGAGCAGGTCGTTCTCGTCCATCAACAGCAGATCGGCCTTACCGCCGCCGAATACCTCGACAAACATTGCACGGAAGCACTCCCGGATGCGCTCGAAGGTGTCGCGGAACATCTCGCGCGTCTGCACGTTGATGCGGTTGATCACTTCGAGCAACTGCGCCTTGGCCTGGACAAGGTCGTCATGCTGCTGACTGAGGAATTGGTAGCGCTGCTCGGTCTCCTCATATTCCTCGATGGCGACCAGGTTCACCGGTCCCATTTCCTCGATCCGCTGCTGCAATGATTCAACCTGCTGCGCCACGGTACTCCAATCGGTCGCCGCACCGGCGGCGGCCATTTCGTCCGGCGTCATCACATGCACTTTGGCCGGACCTTCGTCGGCATAGGTGATGGTGATGCACTCGCTGCGAATACTATCGAGGCTGACGTGGTACTTCTGCTGCACCTGCTCGCGCAGGTTCTGCACCGCCATGTTCTTCTGCGCCAACTCGACCTCAAGGACGCCGCGCTGCTCCTGCAGAGTGGCCACACGCCGGCGTTGTTCGCGCAGCCCCTCCTCGCGCGAGGCGACACCTTCTTCCTGGCTTTGCCTTTGTGCCGCCAGCTCAGCCATCTGGGCGTTCACCAATTCGCGGTCATGCCGCTGGGATTCAATCAGCCCGCGCGATTCCTCAATCTCCGACTCCGCTTGCTCCTTGCGGTCCACGAAGGAGGCCATCTCGCTGCGTCGCTGCTCGATGACCTGCGTAAGTTCCCGAATGCGTTGCTCAAGCGATTGGCGCTGTTGCTGGAATGAGGCACACACCTGTTCTTCCGCGGCCAGTGCCACCCGGCTATCGGTCAGCGCAGTGTTGGCCACATCGCGCTGCTGGCGCGAATGTTCCAGTTGGACCGTCACCTCCGTGACCTGCGACTGGCTAGCCCGCTCGCGCGTCTCGGCCTCGCTGGCCTGGGCCATCAACCCCGCGCGCTTCCGCATCCCTTCCTGCTCCTGGGCCGCCAAGCTCTGGACCTCATAGACCACAGTGTCAATCTTCTGGTGCAGCAACCGCTCGGAATTCTGGAGCGCATTAAACTCACCCTCGCGGGTAGCGATAGCCACCTCCTGGGCGCGCAACTCGCATTGCGCCTGCTCCAGGCCGGCCTCCAGTTCGGTCTGCTCACTTTGCAGGGCGCCTCGGCGCCGACTGATCTCAGCCACCTGTTCCTGCAACTCGCTCAGCGCCAGGCTCAGCTCCGAGATCTGGTTCTTGCGGCCCAAAATCGACGCGGGCGCTTTGCCGTCTCCATTCCCATTACTGTAACCACCCGTGTAAACGCCGTGGCAGCTCAGAAGTTCACCAGCCACGGTGACATAGTGAAATCTACCGCCGCTCTCGCGCCACGCCGCCGTGGCCGCGTCCAGATCCCGCACCACCCGTGTGCTGCCGAGGAGGCGCTCCACGAGCGTACGCACAGAAATCTCGCACTCGACTATGGATATCGCGGGCACTGGTACGCCATTCAGTTCGGGACACGAAGAGCCCAACACCGGCGCCACCGGCACACCGGGATTCTCGATACCTCCATGACCGTTGCCAACGAACGCCAGTGGCGCGATGCTTGCCCGACCGCTCTTCTTCGCGCTGAGATCAGCTAGAATCTGGCGGGCGGTCTCCGGCTGCTCCGTCAACACCAACTGCAAATGATGTCCCAGGGCAGCTTCGATCGCAGTCACGTACTGATCGGGCACGCGAATTCTATCCGCCAGCGACCCGAGCACATGCTGCGACTGTTTGAGGGCCGCCAAGGGGCCCTCGCCATACCCCTCGTACTGGGCCTGCAACTGCTCCAGCACGTGGAGCCGGGAGCGCTTGCCCGCCTGCTGCTCCAGGGCCTGGTCCTGCTCTGCGGCTGCCCGCACCAACTCTTCCTGCAGCTCGCGCAAACGCTGCTGACGCCCGGCCACTGTGCCTCGTTGCGTCTGCACGTTGAGTTTAGCCGCGGCGACATTGGCCTGGAACTCGTGCAGATGGGCTTCCAGCCGCGTTCGCTCCTCTTCCAGTTGAATCTTCTCCGCCGACAGCTTCTCCAAACGCACCAGGTTGCCCTGCTTCTGCAAGTCGAGCGCGGTGATTTCATTGCGGAGCCGGGTTAAGTCCTGCGCGGCGGCGAACGCATTGGCTTGCGCTTGTCGCAAGGCTTCCTGCTGCTGGCGCAAATCCTCCTCCACCCGCCGCAGCGAATCCTGCCGGGCGGCCAGGGTTTGCCTATGTTGGTTCAGAGTGGCACCGCTGGCAGCGAGATGGTTGTTGGCAGTGGCAAGGTCCTGCTCCGCCGCGCGTCGCCGCTCTTCGGCCTGGGTCATATCCGCCATGGCCGCGGTATTCTGCGCGGCAAACTCTCGCAGGCGCTCCTCATTGAAATGAATCCGGCTCTCGTGCCGGTCAATCTCGCTTTTGAGTTCCAGCCCACGCTGCTGCTTGCCGCTGATTGCGTGCTCCAATTCCGACAGCCGGTTGCGCAGTTGCGCCATCTCGTCCTCACAACGCAGGACGCTGGCGGAATTGGACTCAATTTCGTCGCGGAGGTTTCCAGCCGCAGCCTGGCGTTCGGAGATTTCGACCTGCAACTGGTCGAACTTATGACGAGCGAGTTGGGTATCGAGGTGCTGCAAGTCGGCCGCAAGTTGCTTGTAGCGGCGTGCCTTGCCCGCCTGACGCTGGAGAGAGCCAATCTGGCGCTTGACCTCCCGCACCAAATCGGCGACGCGCAGCAGGTTCTGGTCGGTGTATTCCAGCTTGCGCAGAGCCTCCTTCTTTTGCGCCTTGTACTTGGTGATCCCGGCCGCCTCCTCGAAGATCATCCGCCGGTCTTCCGGCTTGCTGGAGAGAATCTGTGTGATGTTGCCCTGGGCCATGATGCTGTAGCTGGTGCGGCCCACGCCAGTGCCCATGAAGAACTGTTGGATGTCTTTCAGCCGGCATGGCGTCTTATTGATGAAATACTCGCTGCCACCATCGCGAAAGACCCGGCGGGTAATGGTCACCTCGTTGTATGACATTTCCACGCCGGCCGCGGTAAGATGCTCCTCATCCACCCCGCCAATCGTCAGTGAGACCTCCGCCATGCCCAAAGGCTTGCGGTTGTCAGTCCCGTTGAAGATAACGTCGGCCATCTCCCCGCCGCGCAGGGCTTTGGCGGATTGCTCGCCCAGTACCCAACGGATAGCGTCCGAGATGTTCGACTTACCACACCCATTGGGGCCAACGACGGCCGTCACACCGGGCTGGAAGTTCAGCGCAGTCTTATCCGCAAAGGACTTAAAACCCAGCACCGTTAAGTTCTTCAGATACATGATCTTGGTAAAGACAATCAAACCTGTCCTGCCTAGTAAAGCCCAAAAACCACAATATACAGGGCTCAGTTATTGTCGGAGCACAACTAATTGGTGAGGAACCGAGATTTGTATTGTGCCGTTAACCGCTGCTAAGTGCCCTTTATCCCAACATGACTAGCGTACTTCTACTATCGCCTCCGCAGCCTGGCAACAACTTTCTGCAATGAACTTTGCCCTCGTCTCGCCACTACTTAAGGCATAATCTACCCGCCGATACATGACCTCGACCATCACAATCCCTGATCCAATGATGACTCCGCCTCCAGCCAACCCTCCCGTTCTCTCGGGACGCCACCCAACGCACCTGCGCCTCGCCAGCGCGATGGTTGCGATCGTGGCTGCCTTTGCCTCCCAGGCCGGGAACTCTCAGCCTCCAAAAATTAATCCGCCCTCACCGGTGAGGGAATTCCGCGCTGCCTGGGTCGCGACCGTCGGGAACATAGACTGGCCTTCCCGCAAGACTCTGACCACGCAGGAACAGAAGGTCGAGCTACTTGCGATTCTGGATCGGGCCGTGCAACTCAAGCTGAACGCCATCATTTTCCAAGTCAGGCCAGCCTGCGACGCGATGTATGCCTCCCGCATCGAGCCATGGTCGGAGTACTTGACCGGCACCATGGGCAAAGCGCCAGAGCCTTTCTATGATCCACTGGCTTTCGCCGTCGAGGAGGCGCACAAGCGCGGCTTGGAACTGCACGCGTGGTTCAATCCATATAGGGCACGGCTGCGCGCCACCAGCTCACCCGCCTCGGCGAACCATGTGAGCAAGACCCGTCCGCAGCTCGTTCGGCAATACGGAGAACTCCTTTGGCTCGATCCGGGTGATAAAGCGGTGCAGGAGTACTCGCTAAGCGTTGTGATGGATGTCGTCAAGCGCTACGACGTAGATGGGGCGCACTTTGACGACTACTTCTATCCGTACAAAGTCAAGGATGGTTCCGGCCAAGACCTGGACTTCCCCGACGATTCGAGTTGGCAGCGCTTTGGAGCCGGCGGCATGCTGAGCCGTGCCGACTGGCGGCGTGAAAACGTCAACGTATTCATTCAGCGCGTCTATCAATCTATCAAAGCGGCAAAACCCTGGGTCAAGTTTGGGGTTAGTCCGTTCGGCATTTGGCGCCCGAACAATCCGCCCCAAATCAAGGGGTTCGACGCTTATGCCTCGCTCTATGCCGATTCGCGGAAATGGCTGGTGAACGGATGGGTTGACTACTTCGTGCCTCAGCTTTACTGGGCAATTGAACCGCCGGAACAGAGCTTCCCTGTCCTGCTGCGATGGTGGGCCGAGCAGAACACCAAAGGCAGAACCCTTTGCCCTGGCATAAACTCCACCAAAGTGGGGGGCCGGTCGCAATCCCGGCGCGGGTGGGAGCCGGAGGAAATCGTCAAGCAGATCCGGCTCAGCCGCACCCAGCACGGCGTAAGCGGCCACGTTCACTGGAATATGAAGAGCCTCATGCGCAATGCCGCGTTTGACGAGCAACTCCAACGGGAGGTCTATCAGCAACCAGCTCTAATGCCGCCGTCTCCCTGGCTTGGCCGGGCCCAACCGGCCATGCCGAAGCTCACTATAGCTAAAATGCGGTCGGGTTCGCCGCCACGCATCAACTGGACGCCGGGCGGTCAGGGAACGGTTTGGCTCTGGCTTTTGCAGACGCAAACGCGGGGCGAGTGGACGACGGAAATTCTGCCCGGCAAGCAGACCTCTCGTTCCTGGAATGGCTCATTGCCGAATGTCGTGGCGGTTTCCGCGGTCAACCGCAATGGCGAAACCAGTTCGCCGAGTGTGCTTCAAACGTCAGGTAACACCAGATGACCGTCGAGCGCTGGGCGTCCCGGCGGGGAGGGTTACTCGCGCATTGCACGGTGCAAGCCCGCACCAGGGAGCACACCCGCCCAAGCGGCGAGTGGTTCTACCTTGGCCAATACAGGGAGCGCGAAGGGTTCCTCCGGAAGCTTGCGTTCCCGGGGAAGAAAATCCATGCCGGCTTTGCGCGCAACGCTTTCCAGAAAGCGGCGGGTCAGGCCGGACTGAGCGTCAGGCTGCACCGGCACGGCGATCAGCGCGACCAAGGCGCTGGTCCGCGTCAGACGGTGTGGCAGCCATTCATCCACCCACAAGTACAGGCTCAACGGCAATTCCGCTGCGTCCCGGAGGGAAACAATCAGCACATCCGCCCGCATTGCCGCCCGCCCTGCAGCTGCCAGGGCGTCGGGGTGCGCTAAGTCGTTGACCCGCCAGGATTTGCTGGAGATTCCGCCGCTGCCAATTAATTGCTCCACACGAGCCCACAAGTCCATCGCCCAGTGGTGAGTAAGGTGATCCTGGTAGATAACAACAACATTCAGCGCGGGCTCAGGACCATTAGCGGTTGCGGCGGTGGAATCCAATTGGGAATCCGGTTCCAATAGCAGTTTTTGCTGCATGTTGCTCAAGGGTTGAAGTTATAGATCTGTTTCCGCCGGCACCTGTGCCGCAGCCAAATAACGTCGATCACGGCCTGTTCCCCGGTCATGGCGGGAAGCGTCAGACGGGAACGGTTATCTCGAACAAATCCGGCGTTTCGGATGAGCCAACCGCCTCCCTTCATCGGAAGGCCGCTCCGAAACGCCGGATCCCCGACTACCGCACCTCACGCTTTACTCCCGCACTTGCATTAACCACATATCCGCAACTCATGCTCTCTCTTGCTACGTGTCTGCCTGGGCTGCTTTCAGCCAAACCGTTCACTGTTCCCACCGTTCTCCCGGCGCTCGTTAGAAATCACACGCACAATAGGGCACTACACTCTGGAACGCATAGTCGGGAAAAGCGGAGAACCTATGTCGGGGAGTTCCCTGACAAACCTGTGGTCCTACTGTATGCATCCGTCCTTGGAGAACCGCGGCTCATGCGCGGCGCGGACGTCCCCGCAGCGCGGCTTACTGGAAAGGCTGGACGAACGAGTGATCTTCATTCAACCACCCTTGCCGCAATGCATATTGCACCATTTCCGTCCGGCTGCGCAGGCCCAGCTTTTCGCCGATGCGGACGCGGTAAGTCTCCACGGTCTTAATGCTCAAGCCAAGGTTGCCGGCAATCTCCTTGTTGCTGTAGCCCCAAGCCAGCAAGATGAGCACTTCCCGCTCGCGCTCGCTCAGGTCGGCTGCTGGAAGGCCATTCTTGCCGGACGGTTCTCTGGCGTGGCCGCGCAGGGCTTTGTTGGCCACCGTCGGGTCGAAGTGCAGTGCGCCGCCCGCCACGGCACGGATGGCCCGGATCAGGTCATCGCCCGCCGAGCGTTTGAGCACGTAGCCAACGGCACCCGCCTTGCACAACTGCAGCAAATAACTGGCGTCCTCGTGAACCGTCAGGGCAACTACTTTGACGGACGGTTGTTCCGCTTTGAGCCGTTCGGTTGCCTGCAAGCCGTTGAGCTTCGGCATCGAAAGGTCCATGACCACCACGTCAGGTTTGAGCTCGCACGCCTTCTCGATCGCTTCCTTGCCATCAGCGGCCTCTCCCACCACACGCATATCGCGCTGGCTGTCAATCAGCAGCCGCAGGCCATCCCGAACAACCTCATGATCGTCGGCTAAAAGGACACGGGTCTTCTTCATAACATAGGCGCCAGCGGCAGCCGCACGAATACTGTGGTGCCGGCGCCCGGGTTTGACTCGATCTCGACCGAGCCGCCGACCAGTCTGGCCCGCTCTTGCATCCCCAACAAGCCCAACTTCCCCTCGGTCGGGGAAGCGTTAAAGAGGGCCGCCGCCTCGAAGCCCTTGCCATCGTCCTCAATGATCAGCGATACGTGGTCGCCACGGCGTTCGAGCAAGACACTGACGCGGCGGGCGTCGGCGTGGCGGAAGACGTTGGTAAGTGCCTCGCGCGTGATCCGGTAAAGGGCGGTCTCCAGCTCCGGCGCCAGCCGGCTCCCGGTCGTGCCGCGGCTGTGGAAGTCCACCGGCACTCCGCTGAGTCCCGCCCATTCATCCGCGTAACGGCGAAGCGCCATCTCCAGGCCGAAATCGTCAAGGGCGGCCGGCCTCAACTCCCAAGCCAGGCGATGAATATCCCGCATCAGACTGTCAGCAAGTAGTTCGAGTTGGGCGGCGCTCTGGAGCTGTGAGGGCGGGCACGAATATCCTTTGCGAACGACCTGGAGACCCAGCTTAAGCGCGGTGAGATCCTGCCCCAGGCGGTCGTGCAATTCGCGCGAGATGCGCCCGCGTTCAGTCTCCTCGGCTGCCGCCAACCGACGCAGCACCTCGCGGTGAGCTGCCTCAGCGCGCTCGCGCCGGGCAATTTCTCCCTGCAAGGCCCGGTTGGCCTCCGACAGCTCACCTGTCCGCTGCCGTACGCGCACGTCAAGTTGATCCCGCTCCCGCTGTAAATTGGCTTCCGCCTGCCTAAGCGCCGTTTCGGCGCACTTTCGCTCGATGGCGTAACGAATCGCCCGGGTCGTTTGACGCCCATAGGCCTGCCCCTTGATCAGGTAATCCTGAATGCCGTGCCGCACCGCCTCGAGCCCCGCTTCTTCATCCGCCTGTCCTGTCAGCACCACAATAGGCAGCTCGGGCGCCTGGGCGCGCGCCCGCACAAACGTCTCCCGCCCCGCGCTGTCCGGCAGGGTGAGGTCCAGCAGCATGACATCGTAAGCCTTGGTCTTCAATTGGGCGACTGCATCCGCCCAACTTTCGGTGTGCGTGAAACTGAATCCGCCGCCCCCGTCCTGAAGCAAGGATTCCTGCAACAAGGCGGCGTCAGACGGGCTGTCTTCCACCAGAAGAACTTTTACGGTGGACGGTTCCATAGTTCGTGCCCTTCATACCATTCTTCGGCACGGAAGTCAGCCTCCATTATTGCCTACGCCGGGACGCGAGTGACACATTCTCGCAAAGGTTGCGTCGTTTTTCCCGGGCTCGTTAACAGGACGGCCGCAGGAGAAGTCGCGGTGGCGAATTCACGATGGGTCAATCGGCCCGTGCAGGCGGGGAGAATACTGGTTGTGCAGCAGCCAGAAGTCACGCAGAGCCAGGACTTTGGATTTCAGTTCCTCCAGCGAACTGGGCTTTACCATGTAGGCGTTGGCGCCCACGTCATACGCCCGAGTGACGTCATCAGGCCGGCTAGAGGAGGTAAACACCACCACCGGCAGGCTCCGCAATAACGGCTGTTGTCGAATCCAATCCAGGACCTCGAAGCCCGACCAGTAAGGCAGGTTCAGGTCCAGCAGCACCAGCCCGGGAAAGGGATACAGTCGGCGGTCAGTGAACGGTGCGTTGCCGGCGAGGTAATCCTTGGCCGCTTTGCCGTCGGTGACAGTTTTGACTAGATTTGTGATGCCCGCCCGGCTCAGCACGTGCTGGAGCAACAGGACGTCTGTCTCCTCGTCCTCGACATACAGAATTACAAGCGAGTTCATTTGGCGGCTTCCTTCAGCTCCACCCAGAACCGACTGCCCCGGCCTGGCTCGGACTCCAGCCCGACGCGCCCGCCCATTTTCTCGACGGCCTTGCGCACCACCGTCAACCCCACTCCGGTCCCGTCCCTGCTCGTGTCCAGGCGCTGGAACATCTTGAAGATGCGTTCCTGGGCCTCTTTAGGGATGCCGACGCCATTGTCTGAGAACCAAAACCGGACGTGGGGTGCGCCTTTGGCGGCTTGCGGCGCAGGCGCGAGCTCGGCTGTTGCTTTCGACCCTTTGCCTTGCGCCTTCGCCGCTTCGGCCCAGATACGCACCTGCGGTCGCTTGCCCGGGGCGACAAACTTGATCGCGTTGCCCAAGAGGTTTGAAAAACACTGCGTGAGGGCTGCTTCGTTACCCAGCACGAGCGGCAAGGGTTCCTCAATCGCAATTCCCACTTGCGGCGGCTGAAAAGCCGGATAAGTCTCTATGATGCCGCGCAGCAGCGCCCCGACGTCCACGGGCGCCAATTGTAAATCGCTGCGTGTCAGCCGGCTGTACTGCAGCACGTCCTGGATCAGCTTGTCCATGCGGGCCGCCGCGGTAATGATGCGCTCAATGTGCTCCTGCGCGGCGGGTCGGCCGCATGCCAGGCAATCCTCCTGGAGAATCTGGGCGAAAGACCGGATAGCACGCAGCGGCGCCCGCAAGTCGTGCGTGATACTGTGCGAGAAATCCTCCAGGTCGCCGATCGTCTCCGCCAAGGAAACCGTTCGCCTGGCAACCTGGCGTTCCAGCTCCAGGTTCCATTCCCGCAATTGTTGTTCGCTCTGCCGCAAGGCCTCCTGGGTGCGGTTAAGCGCTTCTTCGGTTTGCTTGCGCTCGATGGCATAGCGAATGGCCCGAACCGTTTGCCGTGCATCGGCCTGGTTTTTGACCAGATAATCTTGCACCCCGTGGCGCACGGCTTCAAGCCCAACGGCTTCGTCAACCTGGCCCGTCAGGACTACAATCGGCAGGTGGGGAACTTTGGCCCGCACCTGCAAGAACGTTTCGCTGCCCATAATGTCCGGCAGAGACAGGTCCAGCAGCAGCACATCAAATGGCTTATCATGGAGGCAGTCAACAGCCTCCGCCCAGCTTTCGACGTGGGTGAAGTCAAATCCATTGATTCCGGCCACGGTCAACCCCTCCAACAACAGCGAAGCGTCGGACGGGCTATCTTCCACCAGCAGAACCTTTACGGGAAGCGGGTCCACGGTCAGCCAGGGAAAAGGCAGTTGAGGGTTGTGATTGGGGTTCCCAATTCCCAAACGACTGTGGGCTGCGCTTGTCCCAGGGCGTTTCCCTTCGTGCAGGCATAGCGCCCGAAGCGTCCGCGGATAGCCGCACTCCAGGACGGTGGCGCGCATCCCGACAGGCTCGGGAAACGCGGCGTATCAGAAAAGAACCAGAGCGGGGAGAACCGACACATCGGGGACTTCCTCTAGCCGCCGGCGCGCGGTGCAGGGGGCAAGGTCACCACGAACAGCCAAAACGACTCAATCGTCCGCACCACGTCCAGGAACTGGTTGAAATCCACCGGTTTGGTGATGTAGCAATTGGCGTTCAACTGGTAGGCCCGCAGGATGTCCTGCTCTGCGCGCGAGGTGGTCAGCACCACAATAGGAATGGTCTTCAGACCATCATCGGCTTTAATCTCAGTCAGCACCTCCCGCCCGTCTTTGCGCGGCAGGTTCAGGTCCAGCATGATCAGGTCGGGACGGGGTGCCTGGGTATAAGGCGCTTCGCGGCGCAAAAACTGCATCGCCTCCACGCCGTCCTCGACCACGCTTACATGGTTGCGCACCTTGAAGTCCTTCAACGCCTCGAGGGTCAAGTCCGTATCGCTCGGGCTGTCTTCTACGAGCAGGATTTCGATAGGGCGGGCCCCATTTTTGGTCATAGGGTTGCTACTCCCGGTTTGCCATGGTTCATGTGGTCGCCTGATCTTTACCACACTTAGAGGGCGAGGAAAAGCAAAAAGTGGTTCTCGGCCGCCGCTGAACTTGATCAGGGGCTTGCTTCCGTGGCGCTTTACGAACTGGACATATCCGCCCACGGCCCGCCGCGGTATCGGCACGCCGTGGCCCTGCCAGGGAGGCTGCGCCAGCCTGCGGCCAAAGAGCCGAGGGGCCGACTGGCCCCCATCTGGTTGTTGGTTTGGGGGTTGAGGGGCTGAACACGGGCGCGCTGGACGGTGCCCTGACGGCCCCGCTGATAGACGATGTTGCCGACTGCGCCAACAAGGTCTGTAGGGAACAGTTTGAGTGCCATATCTGACTAGGGGATGGGGTGAGAGCGGCACCGAGACGGCCAAGTGACGGCCACTAGACGGCCAACCCCCGGCCACGCGATGGCCGGGACCCGGAAGGGGCCCCGCCCAGACGCGGCTTTAGGGCGGGCTGTCCGGCCTGCTTCTGAGATGCAGGCTGGTGACAGAATGATGCTCCTTACAGGGACTATCTCAAAGATGGGCTACCCTGGGGTGGCCGGCAGGGAGAAGTAGAACGTCGCCCCCAGCCCGGGCTGGGACTCAACCCAGATGGCGCCACCATGGCGTTCAACAATCCGTTTGCAGACGGCCAAACCGATGCCGGTTCCGGAATATTGCTTGCGGGTGTGCAAACGCTGGAAGAGCTGGAAGATCCTCTCAGAATAGGCTGGCGCAATGCCGATGCCGTTATCGCGCACAGAGAAGAGCCAGCCGCCGTTTTGGGGCTGCGCGCTAATGTGAACCTTAGGCGGTTCGTCGCCCCGGAACTTGATCGCGTTGCCGATGAGGTTCTGAAAGACCTGCATAAACTGGGTGCCATCCACCGGCAGGGTGGGCAATGGATCGCGGGTGACCACCGCCTGGGCTGACTCGATGCTGTCATGCAGGTTGGCCAAGGCCTGCAGAAGCACGGTGTCGAGTTGGGTGGGACTGAACTGACCGCCGCGGGTGCCGACGCGGGAGAAGGCGAGCAGATCGTTGATGAGCCGCTCCATGCGCAGGGCGCCTTCAAACGCGCCGGTAATGTACTCCCGGGCCTTGGCATCCATGTGTTGTGCCATGCGCCGTTCGACCAGCTTAATGTAGCCGCCCACCGCGCGCAACGGCTCCTGCAGGTCGTGCGAGGCGACGTAAGCAAATTGCTCCAGGTCGCGGTTGGAGCGCTGCAGCTCCTCGGCGGTCTGCTGCAGGCGGGCATTGGCGTTGGTGAGTTCCCCGGTGCGCTGGGCGACAAGAACTTCAAGTTCGTCGCGGTGCCGGGCCAGTTCGGCTTCGGTTTGGAACCGGTGCACCGCCTCGCCGATCAGGGGTGTCATCGTCTCGAGGAACTCGATCGCCGCCGGCGGGAACTGTCCCGGGCGGCGGTCGGCCAGTTGGATGGCTCCAATCGCTCTATCCCGATAGCGGATCGGTATGATTGCCAGGGAGGCAAAGCCGAACTTCGTGCAGTTGCCGCGGTAGAGCGCCTGCTGCTCGGGTGTCAAACTTTTGTGATGGGCAATGGTGTCGTCCCAGCGGTAAGACCCGCCAGGAGTCAGCAGGCGACGGTCCGGCTGCTCGAAAGCGAGCGAGAGGGCGCGGACACAGCAGCAGTTATCCCGCTTGAGCGACAGCCGGTTCTCTCTTTCAACGAACTCCGGCTCGAAGCCGGCCCAGGCCGCGAAAGGGATCTCGCCCTGCTCATCGGCAATGCGAATGCCCAGGGCCTGGCAGCCGGTCCACTGCCGAACAACCTCCAGGACGGAGTTGAGATAGTCACGGGCGGAAGTCTTTTGCGCAAAGAGCGCCAGCAGTCCGCTGGTGAAGTCGCGCCGCCGTTCGGCGAGTTTGCGGTCGGTAATGTCGCGCGCGGCGGCGAACACGCCCTGCACTTCCCCGGCTTCGTTGAGGTACACGGTGGCGTTGTAGAGCACATCGATCGTGCGGCCGGAGAGGTGGCGCATCGTCAGCGGGTAGTCCCGGACCAAGCCCTCGGCCAACACCTTCCGGTATCCCGCCTCGGCGTTGGCCGGTTCAGTGAAGTAGCTGGAGAAGTCGCTGCCGACCAAGAGGTCACGCGCGACGCCCGTTGCCAGCTCGGTCGCCTCGTTCACGTCGGTGATTTTGCCTTCCGGACTGATGGTGACCAGCGGGTCGAGGCTGGCCTCGATCAGGCTGCGGGCATATCGGGAAGCGGCGCGCAGCTCGGCCGTGCGGTCAGCCACACGCTGTTCCAACTCTTCGTTGACCTTTCGGAGCTCGGCCTGCGCGCGCTGCCGTTCCATCGCGATGGCCACCAGGTCCGTCACCGCTTTCATCAGCGACAGTTCCTCGTCGGAGAACCGCGCGCGGGTGCGTGTGCCGAAAGAGAGCGTGCCTAGCACCCGGCCGCCGGCCATGAGCGGATGACAGGCATAGGCTTGGACGCCATAGGCTCTCACCAGCTCCGTACGCGGGTCGGGCGAGTGCTGAACGTCCTGGGCGACAATGCGGCAGGCGTCGCGGGCCGCGCAGCCGCAAACGGCGCTGCCGTAATCCAGCCATTCAATCTTCCGGGCTTCCGCGCCAGGGATCCCGGCGCTGGCGTTCAAATGCAGCCGCACCTTCCCGCTCGCCCCGGCGGTTTCCGCCACGAGGTAGTTGAAGAAGAGCTGGCAGTCGAGGAAGGCCATCACGTTGCGGCACAGGTTCTCGACGATGGTCTGAGGCGAATCCGTCGAGAGCAGCCGGCTGGCGGCCTGAGCGAGCAACTCGGAGCGGCGTTCCGCCCGCTTGCGCTCGGTGATGTCCCGGACGGCGGTATGACGCAGCTCCGGCCGGGAAGGGTGGCTGGGCCGGCCATGGGCCTCGATCGTGATGGACGAGCCGTCGAGGCGAAGCATCCGGTGTTCGATCACGCTCTCCTGTCTGCTGCGGACGTTCGCCATCACGCGCTGGCGGTCGTCAGGCGCGACAAGATCCTCAATGCTGGCGCCGATCAGCTCCTGCACGCTCCGACCGATCATCTCGGCGAACTGCTCGTTGCAGTCCAGGATGCGGCCGCGCTCGCTCAGGACGATCCCTTCGAAGGTGGCCGCCGCGAAGGCGGCGAGCCGTGCCTGGCTCTCCCGGAGCGCCTCTTGCGCTTGCTTCTCGGCTGTAACCTCGTGATTGGCGCCAATGAATCGAGTCGCTTGGCGCTCGGCCCCCTCCCCCTCGAAATAGACACGTCCGTGGGAAGCGACCCAGTGAACCGACCCATCGGACCAGACGACGCGGAATTCGATGTGATAGGCGCCGCCGTCCCGACCGGCGAGAGCTTCTTGTACGGCCTTGTCCACAGCGGCGCGGTCTTCGGGATGAATCCGGCCAACAGCCGCGGCATAACTGACATGGTCGGATTGCGCCATGCCCCACATCTCACGACAGCGTTCGTCCCAAAAGACCTCTCCGCTCTGGAATTGGTAATCCCAAGTGCCCAAGTCGGCCGCTTCGAGAGCCAGTCGCCGCTGCTCCGCCGCTTTGCGCAGCCCAGCGTTGGCCTCTTCAGCCTGCCTCCGGGCCTCGAGGGCGTCCTCCATCAGGTTCAGGGCGGCCCGGCGCGACTCTTGCAAGGTAAGGTTAGTGGCTTGAAGCTGCGCTGCTGATGAACGAAGCTGCTGTTCGGCCTGCTTGCGCTCGGTCAGGTCAGAGACAAAGGTGTAATAGTACTCCAATTTATCCCCCGCTGCTTGCGATAGGTGAACCAGGAGCTCGACCGGCACCCGGCGGCCATCCTTGCGGATGTATTCCTTCTCGTAGCGAACCGGCTGGCCGGTGCGATGGAGTTCCTCGAGTTTCGGCCGTTCCACTTCGAGCCATTCGGGCGGTGTGAGCGTGTGGGTCCAATCCATCGCACGCAGTTCATCCGCCGTATAGCCGGTAAGCTCCGCGTAAGCACGGTTGACCAGCCCGATCCGCCCCCCGGGATAACCGACCACGAACGGTTGCGAAGCGCGCTCCAGCACGGCAGCCAGGAATTCCCTCTGCTGCCGTGTTTCGCGCAGGGCCTGGTCCCGGTCGAAGGCGGCTGCCTTGACGCGGGCACGACGAAGCAGCTCGGCCACCGTGCACATCAGCAGGAGGTTGCCCAGGAAGAGGCCGAGGCTTATGACCTCCATCGTATTCCCGAGTTTGAAGCCGACCGGGGGAAGAATCCAGAAATCCACAACCCCGGCGGCCGCCACACTGGCCAGGAGCCCTGGTCCGAGCCCTGCCAAGAGGGCTACCAGGATCACACCTGGATAGAAGGTGATAAATGGAGACTGGCCGGGGCCGACCCATTGTTCGAGCGTTCGATGCCACCCAAAGCAGATGGCCACAGCGACCAGCGCGGCCCCATAGCGAACGGCCCAGGAGTTGCGGGAGATCAGTGACTTACGGGGCATGACGGGAGGGCGAACGGGCAGCAGAGAACGTTGGCGGCGATTGGAGGGGCGTCACTGCGATGGTCTCAGGCTGAAGGATGCTTTGGCTCATCGTTACCCTCGGTGTGGTAGCGTGGCGGCTGGCCAAGCTGGGCGCAAAGGGCGTTGACCTCTTCTTTCAATTCAAGCATGCGCAGTTCGCGCCCTACCATCGCCTTGTTGAAGCGGGTCAGTTCCTCATTGGCAGCCTGGACTTTTTCGGCGTGTCGCCGAATCTCATCCTGGGCCTGCTTGAGCCGGCTGATGTCCAGGTTAATGCCGGCCCAACAGAGCAACCTGCCCTGTTCGTCGCGCACCGGCACGCCCCGCGCCAGCACCGGGTGCCATTGGCCGTCCACCCCGCGAAAGCGGTGTTCCCGGTCCCACGAGACCCCAGTGCGCACGCACTCCTTCCATGCGGCTATCGTGCCAGCGGAGTCCTCGGGATTCAACACGTCTCCCCAGCCAAAATTGGAGCACTGCTCCTGGGTTAGCCCGACCAGCTTCAGGAATGACGGGCTGGCGTAGATGTTGCGGCCGTCGGGTTCGCAGACCCAAATTCCATAGTCAATGCTCTCGCCGATGGCACGGTAAAGCTGCTCGCTGCGCTGCAAAGCGGCCTCGGCCCCAGTGCGCGCAGCAATTTCAGCCTCAAGTTGGGCCGTGCGCTCCTTGACCAGGTCCTCGAGGTGCTCGCGGTGCCGGATCAACTCGGCCTGAGCTTTGTTGCGCTCAGTGATATCCAGACCCACCTCCATAATGAGCCTGGAACCGTCCGCATCGGTGAAGGGAAAGTCGTAAATGTCATAGTTGCGAGCATCCGGTCCGGTCCACTCCCAGCGCAACGGGGTGCTGGTCTTGAGCACTTTATACGTCTCGCAAACCTCACAGGGCTCGTTCCGGTTGAAGAGGTACTCATAGCAGCGCCGCCCCCCGGACTTGCCGAAGCGCTCTTCGAAGAAGCGGTTGGCAAAAGCGACGTGATAATCCGGGGTCAACAGAATCACGTAGGCCGGCAGCAAATTCAGCACGTCATTCAACCGCTGCTGCTCAGCGTGCGCAAGTTGCGGCGCGCGCTGGGTTTCGGTGGGTCCTTGGTTCCCGCATTCTCCAAAGTCCGGGGTTGGACTGGACTTCGATTTTAGCATAGCTGTCTTTGTATATACCAACCGCGACTGTTGGCCGGCATCGTTAGAGACTGGCAACGGTTGAGGGCAAGTCCGTCGGCCCGCCATGA
Organism: Candidatus Paceibacterota bacterium; assembly: GCA_035452965.1. Classification (NCBI taxonomy): domain Bacteria; kingdom Bacillati; phylum Minisyncoccota; species Minisyncoccota bacterium. The sequence goes on from DAOTCE010000026.1 coordinate 71,942, forward strand.
GCAACTATAGCAAAGCCCCAAGCGCAACGTCAATCAGAATCCACAAGAACAGGAGCGCCCTGAATCCTTAGCGAAGCACACTTTGCCGCTCAGCAATGTGGGGAACGGAGCGA